>DASXVI010000139.1:0-8323 GCA_036504315.1 Nitrospirota bacterium | reverse complement strand
TGCCGGCGAACGAAAAGACCCACCATATGATATCCCAGCAGCACTTCTGGGAGATGAAAAAAGGCGTCGTGATAATCAACACTTCGAGGGGCAGCGTAATAGACGTCCAGGCGCTGCTCAGGGCCATATCCGACGGGACGGTTTCCGCCGTCGGCCTTGACGTCCTCGAAGAGGAGCCTGCAATACGCGAGGAGGCGGAGCTTCTAAGCTCGATATTCAGGAAGAAATACAACCTCGAGTCAGTTCTTGCCAACAGCATCCTGCTGCGGCTCAGGAATGTTGTCATTACGCCGCACAGCGCGTTCAATACAAAGGAAGCGGTCGAGAGGATACTCCAGACTAGTGTCCGGAACATCGACTCATTCATGGCCGGCACGCCTTCCAATATGGTGGAAGGCCCGGCTAAATATGCAAAGGCCGGATGACGGCCCGATGGAGGTAAAGATGGCAAAGGTCGCTATCAACGGTATGGGCAGAATAGGGAAGGCCGCGTTCAAGATTGTGATGGATACCCCGGAACTCGAGCTGGTTGCGGTCAACGACCTGCTGCCGCTTGAGAATGTCGTCTATATGCTGAAGTATGACACGGTCTATGGCCGGTACAAAAAACATGTCGAGTCTTCCGGAGGCATGATAAAGGTCGAGGGCCGCGAGGTCCGATACCTGAGCGAGAAAGAACCGGACAAGCTTCCTTGGAAGGATATGGAGGTTGACATCGTGCTGGAATGCACCGGCAGGTGGACCGATATCGATGGACTGAAGCGGCATATCAAGGCCGGGGCCAAGCATGTAATTTTGTCCGCCCCGTCCAAGAGCGCCGAGGTCCTGACGGTCGTGCATGGGGTGAACAATCCGGCCGAGGTCCCGGAGGTGATGTCGTGCGCAAGCTGCACCACAAACAGCATAACGCCGGTCGTAGAAGTCATGGGCAGGAGGATAGGCGTTAAGAAGGCCATCATGACGACCGTCCACGCATACACCTCGTCGCAGTCGATAGTGGACGGGGCAAACAAAAACTTGAGGCGCGGGCGGGCTGGCGCCGCGAATTTTGTCCCCACTTCCACCGGGGCCGCGAAGGCGACCATAAAGGCGCTCCCGCAGTACAAGGGCAAGTTCGACGGAGTCGCCGTGCGGGCTCCCGTGCCGGTCGGCTCGATATCCGATATTGTTTTCCTGACGGAGCGGCCGACAAGCAAGGAAGAGGTGAACAATATTTTCCGTGAAGAGTCCAAATCCGAGCGGTACAACGGGATACTCGGTATAACCGAGGAGCCGATAGTTTCATCGGATATCGTGGGTGACTCGCACGCCTCGATTGTGGACCTTGAAATGACGCAGGTGGTAGACGGCGACCTTGTGAAGGTAATGAGCTGGTACGACAACGAATGGGGCTATTCGAGCCAGCTTGTACGCGAGGCCGCAAGGCTGGGAGAGCAGATCGATAAATTAGGCCGGAAGGCCGCGTAAGTATGGAAACTGTCAATGGCCCTTCCGAAGGCCGTATCCGCATCGGCACATCCGGGTGGAACTACGACCATTGGAAGGGCCCTTTTTATCCTGAGAAGATCCCGCAGAAGAAGATGCTCGCATTCTACTGCGGGCATTTTGAGACTGTAGAAATAAACAATACATTTTATGCGATGCCAAAGGAAAACTCCATCAGGTCGTGGAGCGAAGGCACGCCGGACGGCTTCCTTTTTTCGGTCAAGGCCAACAGGGTGATAACCCACCTGAAGCGCCTCAAGGATGCGGAGGAACAGACCGCCCTGTTCTTCGAGCGCGTAAGCGGCTTGGGCGGCAAGCTCGGGCCGGTCCTCTTCCAGCTCCCTCCGAGTTTCGGGAAAAACCTGGCCAGGCTCGAAACTTTCTTGCAGTCTCTGCCGAAGGGCTTCCGTACGACATTCGAGTTTCGGGACCCCGACTGGTTCGGAGAGGACACGAGCCTTCTTCTTGCGGACTACAACAGTGCATTGTGCCTGTACGATTTTTCGCGCAGGCAGTCGCCATGGGCGGTGACGGCTGATTATGTCTATGCGAGAATGCACGGGCCGGACGGGCCGTACCAGGGCAGCTATACCCCGGAGCAGCTTAAAGGTCTGGCCGAAGACATAAATGTATGGGCGAGGGAGGGGCGTGATGTCTATTGTTATTTCGATAACGACATGATGGGATTTGCCGCCCAGAACGCGCTCGCGCTCAAAGCGGCCCTGGGCGCAGCCTAAATGCAGGTGAGCGCGGCTACCGGGAAGTCCGCGAGAACCTCCTCCAGCGATATAAAATATTTATCGCCGCGTCTGAAACTATTGAGAGTAGCGCCGGTGAATATGTTGGTGTAAATTCGCTCCCCGTCGAATGGCGCCTCGACAAAAGTATCTCTCCATATGTCACCAATCGGCAGCCCGGATTCGCCGGTCAGGCCTGTAAACAGCCTGGGGGCAACCGCGACGACCGCCTTGTCCAGCAGGCATCTGGCGAATGCGCATATAAAGGATTCGTTCTGTCCCTCCACGGCAAGCCTGGCATAGTCGCTGTCCAGGAACAGCGGCTCCAACTCCTTGCGTACCGCAAGACAGCGCCAGATGAGGTACAGTTTTATCTGTCCGTCCTCCATACTGTCGAGCATAGACCGGGCGAACTCCGGCGTCGGCCCGCCGGTAAATCCTCTCTTCAGTTCGTCCATCATGACTACCCGCGTCTGATAGTCCACCGGCCTCCTGTTGTCCGGGTCTACGAGTGAAAAATTCCATAGCTCGCACCCCTGATAGGTGTCCGGTACCCCCGGCGACATGAATTTGAGGAAGGACTGGGATAAGCTGTTGAACAACCCGTAGCGTGTAACCTTGCGGACGAAGGGCCGGAAGTCTTCGAGGAACGGGTTTATGACGCTGGTGTCGAGCAGCGCGCGCACAAATCCGACAAGAGCCTCCTCGTATGCGAGGTTAGGGTTTACCCAGCTCATATGCACCTTGGCCTCTCTCGCGGCCTTCAGGATATACTCCTCGACCCTTGCGCAAAGAGCCGCCGTCCCCGCCTCGTCCGTCTGCCGCGGCCATGTACCTATGAGCGTCTGGTAGAGGAGGTATTCATCGTTCCTGCTCGGGGCTGGTTCTCCGTCCACCTCAGTCTTTCTATGGGAGTTTATCCTGCTCCACAGATAAACTTTTTCACGCCATTCATTGGGAAGCTCCGACAGCACATTTATCCGCATGCGCATGTCTTCCCCGCGTTTTGTATCGTGCGACGAGGTCAGGAGCATCGAATGCGGCCACCGTCTTGAACGCTCCTGGTTTGAATGGTGGAATGCCTGCACGGAATTGCCGTAACGGGAAGGGTCCCCCCCCACTTCGTTCAAGGAGACAAGCCTGTTGTAGACATAGAAAGCGGTGTCCTCGATGCCCTTTGCGGTGACCGGGCCGGTGAACTGCTGAAGCTTCATAACAAACTCCAGGACCTTGCCGCGAAAATCTTCGGACACTTTATGCCGGTGCTCCTGGAGCATGACATCTCTTAAAAAATCGAACACGCTGACATCGGCAGTCCGGCTCCTCTTTTTTGCAAGGTTAATAGCCCAGTCGATGTGCCGCCTGTCTTCCGTTAGTATATCCCCTCTGGAAATATACGAGCGGTACGCCGGGAAGCAGGCGACAAATTCGCGTATCGCGTCGCGGAGCCCTATCAGCGAGAAGTCCCGCGTGCGACGGTCGGAGTTCGATATCCTGTTCAGCATATTGGAAAGGACATTGAGCTCGCTTGCGAGCGCGACCCGCATTATCAGCCTTTTCTTCTCGTACACCAACTGGTCGAAGAATATCCGCGACCCGATAAAATGGGAGTATGTGGAATCTAATTTCTTCTCTGAGGACGGGTCCACAAAAATGCCGTCAACCCATCTGCAGAAATCATAGCCGGTAGTCCCATGGACGGGCCATGTATCCGGCACATGCTCGTGGGCGGCGAGAATTTTTTCGGCTACGATGTAAAAGTACTTCCTGTCGTCCGGGATGCTGTCCTCCGCCAGGGAAGGCTCCAGGCTGCCCGTGGACTTGATCTGGGCTACCCGCTTCTGGAGCTTTTTCAGGTAGTCGAGCGGGTCGTATAGCCCGTCGGGATGGTCGATGCGCAGGCCCTGCACCTTGTTCTCGTGGACCAGCCGGAATATCAGTTTGTGGGTCCTGGCGAAGACCTGCTCGTTCTCCATCCGCAGCCCGGCGAGGTCATTGATATCGAAGAACCTCCGGTAGTTTATCTCGTCGGATGCGACGCGCCAGTATGCGAGCCGGTATGCCTGGCCCCCGAGTATACCGTCGAGCGTGTCGAATGTGGACGGGTCTTCGGGGTTGCCGTTAATTTCAAATACATTAGTGCCGATGAAATTCTCTATATCGGGCGAGCGGCCGCATAAAGAGGCAAGCTGCTTCTTGTATATTTCCTTGTCGCGGCCACGGTCCATCAGACGCTGCGGGTCCCGTTCGGTCTGAGGCGGCAGGTTTCTGAAAGCGGTTATCAGGCTTTGAAATTCGAGCAGCAGGTCGTTCTCCCGTCCCATCTGGGACGACAGCCTCTCCATACCGCGTTCGAGTATGAGATGGTATCCCGCCGGGTCAATTGGAAAACGGTGGGCATAATAGCCAACACTGAACCCTCCTGTTTTCAGGTCGAACATGAGCTTCAGGGCTCCCGATTCCAGTGCGTTACCGTATTGGTCTCCAAGCACGGGGAGGAGGACTTTGCCCCGTATGCCGGGGTTTGTAGACTCCCAGTCTATGTCGAAAAAACCGGCGTATGTGGAAGCCTGTCCGTTCTCCAGCACGTCCAGCCACCACTCGTTGTCGTTTTTGCCTATAGCCATGTGGTTAGGCACGATGTCGAGCAGCTGGCCCATCCCGTAATGCGATAGCTCGCGCGTGAACCGGTAATAGTCGTACTCCGAGCCGATGTCCGGGTTCAGCGAGTTGTGGTCTATTATGTCGTACCCGTGGGTGCTGCCTTTCCTGGTGCGCAGGTAAGGCGAGGAGTAGATATGGCTTATTCCAAGCTCGGCCAGATAGGGGATTATCCTGCGCGCATCGCGGAAGGTAAACTCCGAACTGAACTGCAGGCGGTAGGTAGCGCGCGGGATTTCCGGGGCAATCTTTTCCAGCGGCCTGGCCTTCCTGATGATTGACGAGCCGCCGCGCTCACGCCTGAGGGCGGCGCCGAGCCTTGTGATGAGCGGCAGGCCCCGCATATCGTCTACCGGACAGGACAGTTTTCTCCGCCAGTTGGTATCGGTCATAGTACCCGGAAGGTTGGACTGCTCTATCTCCGCGAGGGAGTCTTCAGCCTGGACGGTCAGCACAAGGGCGGGTGTCCTCGCAAGGAATGTGTATATCGAAACTATAAGCTCATCGGGCATCTCGACGACGGATGAAGGGTCTTCGCTGCTGATGCCGACGGGCAGAAGGCCCTCACGCTCCAAGGCTACCAGTATGCCGACCCTGTCTTTTGCGCGCTGGAGGACCTGCCGCTCGCGGACCTCCTCGTTCGGGAACGCGTTGTATTCCTTTCTGAGGGCTAGGTCGTGGCCGCGCCAGTAACCGGCGAGACTGGGGAGGTCGTGGGTTGACGCGACTACCATGGTATCCCGGGGATAATGCTCAGGCGGGAAGTAGACCCCCGAGCTGTCCTGCTCAAGGAAGAATATCCGGTACGACAGTATGCCGTACTCGCGCATCCGCTCGCGGACTATTTCCGGGACAGTTCCCAGGTCCTCTCCAATGACCATGCAGTTGTGGCGCACGCTCTCGAGCGCGAGGATGCCCATAAGGTCGTCCATTGGATAATGCAGGTAAATGCCGTCCGCCGCCTCCATGCCGAAGGGTACGAGGAACAGCCGGTAAAGCCCCATTACATGGTCTATCCGCACGGCCCCTGAAAGTGCCATCGCGTTATGAAGCATGACGCGGAAAGGCTCATATCCCGATTCGGCCAGTTTCTCGGGCGAGACGGCAAGGAGTCCCCACTTCTGGCCGTCCAGGTTGAAATCGTCGGGAGGGGAGCCGATCTCGACGCCCCCCATGTAAAGCTCTTTTTCCGACCATACCTCCGAGCCCTGGCCATGTACTCCTACCGCGATATCCTGGAACAGGCCTATATCGAGCGAGAGTTCCTGCGCGCACTCCTTTACGGATTCGAGCTGCCGCGCCGTCTGCCATTGCAGGTAGGCGAAGAAATCGACCTCGTACTGATGCTCCCGCGCAAACTCCGCTACCTTACTCGAAGTATGCTCCCGGTACTCCTCCGGCCAGTCCTGCCAGCCCAGAACCTGCAAGCCCTTGGACTGCATATACGCGCAGATTGCCTCGAAAATGCAATGGAGCTTGAGAGGTTCGCCGGCTTCAGACTTGAATGACAGGAAATCGGCGGCCCGCGGCGTGCCTTTTCCGAGATGTTTTTCATGGAAGCTTGCATACAAGAGCTGGAGCATGTCGAGCTTTGCGCGCATTACTCCAGTGTAATCGACGAGGGATGAGTCGCGCAGCGACTGGATGCGCACCTGGAACTCCGGCGCGCTTGCGAGGGCGACCGCTTCGCCGCACTCCAGATAGTCGTCCATCCGTTCGACCCTGAGGTAGACGGGGTTTAAAAACTGGCGGCTCGAAGGCGAGTACGGGCTGACATGGTCCGGGCGGTGCGGGAAAAGGGCGTGCAGAGGGTTGACCCCTATTATGCCTGCGCCCTGCTCGCCCCATATAGAGCAGAACTTCTCAAGGTCGCCGAAATCTCCAACCCCCCAGTTCTCGGCTGAACGGAGCGAGTATAGCTGGGCGGACGCGCCCCAGAGCCTCCTGTTCTCGCTGAAGGCGGGCGGCTCGTAACAATGCGCGGGTGTTATTACGATGCGCGTGGAGGCGGTGAGGCCGTTTCCTGATACATCAAGCCTGTGGTATCCGAGCGGAAGCCGGTTGCCGAGGTTAAGGACATACCACGAACATATGCCACCGTCTATTGTGCGGGAATCGTTCTTACGGAGTCCCGCAGGCTTGAACTTTCCGCTGCTTACCTTCCCGTCTTCAAGGGTAAGCCGCCAACTGAACTCTTCACTGCTCAGCCTGTCCGGCAGGCAGATACCCAGCTCGACCTCGGCTGATTCCGTAACCACATGCGCCGGCCGCATGACGGCCCGCCAGGGCTTCTCCTCAGCATGGGCCAACGACCTCTCTGTGGACTCGGCGTCGTCCAGCCTGTAGCCGAGCGCTTTTAATATCGCGGCCTTTGCGTCCTGCGAAGGCTCATGCCGGTTGCCCCAGATATCCATGTATTCATGGCAAATGCCGGACAGCGTGGCGAGCCTGTTTATTATTTCGGCGTAGTCCATAATTTACTCGGAGCCTTTCAGCAGCCACGCTACGGACCACGGCGGGAGGACTCCGCGCCTTGCCTCCTCAAGCGTATTATCGCTCGTGGTGTAAACAGTTACCCCATCGGGAACTTCAATGCAGGGAGCATTGTCCGGGCCGAGGTTTGCCAGCAGCGTCAGGCCGGAACCGTCGTTCAGACGCCAGCCCGCGAGTATGCATTTCGGCCCGATAACCTTGTACCAGGCGTCGTCGACCGTAACCCCTTTTATCCTGGGCCAGATATATTTCCTCCGAATATTGAGCAGCCGCTTGTGCAGGGCGTGCCACTCCCTGCGCTCGGGCTCGTTTAACTGGGACAGGTCGATAATTGCGCTCTGGAAGGTTTCTTCGTCAGCCGGGTCCGGCATCAGGTCGAGGTCGTAGAGTTCCTTGAAATAGGGCGCTTCCTCAAAATGCCTGCGACGGCCTTCCGCCACGACCGGGCCAAGTTCGGGAGACAGGTCGCAGAAGAACGGAAAGGGCTTGTCCACCGCGTATTCCTGGCCCATGAAAAGCAGCGGCGGCTGGGGAGACAGCAGAAATATCTCGGTCATCGCCCGGACGGCGCAGCGGTCCGCGATTGCGGTTATCCGGTCCCCCATCGGCCGGTTCCCTACCTGGTCGTGGTTCTGGAGGAACGCGACAAATGCCGTGGCGTGCAGTCCCTTGCTGTCCTCTCCCCGGTTTCTGCCCCGGTATCCGGACCACTCGCCCATATATGAGAAGCCCTTCGTGAGGCTCTTTCCGAAATGCTCGATGGTGTTCTCCCGGTAGTCCACATAGTAACCGGCTATCTCGCCGGATGCGAGCGTGTGCATTACATGGTGGAAATCCTCGTTCCACTGAGCGTCGTACCATCTGCTTTTTGAGGGCTCGCCCCGCCGTAAGTAATACGCCCGGTTCTCGTCGTTTTCTATCACGAGATGCACCTGCCTGTTGCCAAC
>DASXVI010000138.1:0-4873 GCA_036504315.1 Nitrospirota bacterium | reverse complement strand
TCCTTCGCGGCCGGGGTCAGCTCGATATTTATCTTCCTCTGGGCGAGGTGCTTCTTCAGGTTCGCAAGCTGTATGTCCACTATAATCTTGAGCAGGTCGCCGGAGAGTGTGTGGAACACTATTATATCGTCCACTCGGTTTAAAAATTCCGGCCTGAAAAATTCCCTGAGCGATTCGAGCACCATCGTCCGCATCTCGTCTTCGCTGCCCTGCAACTCCTGGATATACTGGCTGCCTATATTCGAGGTCATGATGACGACCGTGTTCTTGCAGTCCACCGTCCGGCCCTTGCCGTCTGTTAGCCGCCCGTCGTCGAGAAGCTGGAGCAGCACATTGAATACCTCCGGGTGCGCCTTCTCTATCTCGTCGAACAGGATAACTGAATATGGCCTCCTACGGACCGCCTCGGTCAACTGGCCGCCTTCCTCGAAGCCCACATACCCCGGAGGCGCGCCTATGAGGCGGCTGACGGTGTGCTTCTCCTGATACTCCGACATGTCTATGCGAATCATCGCCTTTTCGTCGTCGAAAAGGTATTCCGCGAGCGACCGCGCAAGCTCTGTCTTGCCACGCCAGTCGGCCCCAGGAATATGAACGAGCCTATCGGCCGGTCGGGGTCCTGAATACCCGCGCGAGCGCGCCTCACCGCGTTCGATACCGCCGTTACGGCCTCGTCCTGGCCGACTACCCGCTCTTTCAGCCGCTCCTCCATCTTCGTCAGCTTCGCCATCTCGCCCTCAAGCATCCTGTTCACCGGGATGCCGGTCCATTTCGAGACGACCTCGGCCACATCCTCCTCGTCCACTTCTTCTTTTAAGAGCGTCCCTTTCGACTGCATCTCGGCAAGCCTGGTATTCTGGGCCTCCAGGTCCTTTTCAAGTCCGATAAGCACGCCGTAGCGAAGCTCTGCCGCGCGGTTTAGATTGCCCTCGCGCTCGGCCTTTTCGGCTTCCATCCTGGCCTTTTCTATCTGTTCTTTTATCGAGCTTATCCTCTGGATAACCTCTTTCTCGCTCATCCATTTAGCATAAAGGACTTCACGCTTCCCGTTTATCCCGGAAATCTCGTCCTCAATGCCCTTCAGCCGCTCGCGCGAGGCCTCATCGGTCTCCTTCATCACCGCCTGCTGTTCTACCTGAAGCCTTCTGAGCCTTCTCTCAAGCTCGTCAAGCTCGGTCGGCATCGAGTCTATCTCTATGCGTATCTTCGAGGCCGCCTCGTCTATTAAGTCGATGGCCTTGTCCGGCAGGAAGCGGTCGGTGATATAACGGGCACTGAGCATAGCCGCCGCCACAAGCGCGGAGTCCTTTATCCGCACCCCGTGGTGCACCTCGTACCGCTCCTTCAGGCCGCGTAGTATTGAAACCGTATCTTCGATGCTCGGCTCGTTCACCATAACCGGCTGGAACCGCCGCTCAAGCGCAGGGTCTTTCTCTATATACTTTCTGTACTCGTCAATCGTCGTAGCGCCGACGCAGCGAAGCTCACCACGCGCAAGCGCAGGCTTCAGCATGTTCGAGGCATCCACCGCCCCTTCCGCCGCGCCCGCGCCAACAAGCGTATGCATCTCGTCTATGAAGAGGATGATGCCGCCGCCCGAGTCCTCCACTTCCTTAATCACGGCCTTAAGCCTGTCCTCGAACTCCCCACGGTACTTCGCGCCCGCGATGAGCGAGCCCATATCTAACGCGACGACCCTCTTGTCCTTCAGGCCCTCAGGGACATCGCCCGCGACAATCCTCTGCGCAAGCCCTTCGACGATGGCGGTCTTGCCGACGCCCGGCTCGCCTATCAAGACGGGGTTGTTCTTGGTCCTGCGGGAGAGCACCTGAATTACCCGCCTGACTTCGTCGTCACGGCCTATTACAGGGTCGAGCTTCCCCTTCCTCGCGAGGTCTGTCAAATCCCTGCTGTACTTCGCAAGGGCCTGGTACTTCTCTTCCGGGTTCTGGTCGGTAACCCGCTGCGTGCCGCGTACCTCCTTCAGCACCGACAGCAGCCTGTCGCGAGTCGCACCGGCCTTCTTCAATATCTTACCCGCGGCTCCCGGCGCATCCGCCATCGCAAGCAGGAGGTGCTCGGTCGAGACATACTCGTCCTTCAACTGCCCCATCTCGCGCTCGGCCTTATCGAAGAGCTTTTGAAGCTCCGGAGTAATATATACCTGGTTCATAGCGGCCGCGCCCGACACCTGCGGACGCCTCTGCAGTTCGCCTTCCACCTCGGCCTCTATTGCCGAAGGGTCCGCGCCCATCTTGCGCAACATGGGTGCGGCAAGGCCGTCCTGCTGCCCCAACAGCGCGAGCAAAAGATGTTCGACATCCACCTGCTGGTGTCCGCGCCTTGTGGCCTCTTCCTGCGCCTCGGCCACAGCCTCCTGCGATTTAACCGTGAATTTATCGAGCCTCATAAAACCTCCAGACAAAACCCTTCTTTCTCAACCCCTGTTCTTCTTTACCAGCGGCGGCTGCAGCATGCTTTCGCGGCGCGCAAGCTCGGCGCGGAACTCCTGGCGCATCCTCTCGGCCATGTCTTCCATCTCGTCCTGGAGCGTCTGCATCTTCTCGCGCATGGATAATATCACTTCCACGCCCGCGAGGTTCACGCCCATCTCGCGCGTCAGGTTCAGCACCGTCTTTATCCTGTCTACATCCTCCTGCGAATAGAGCCTGACGCCGCCATCGGACCGGCCCGGGCGTATAAACCCCTGCCTCTCATACAGCCTGAGCGTCTGGGGGTGCACGTCAAGCATATCTGCCACGACGCTTATCATATAAACGGCCCTGTTGCGACCCGTCATACCCCCTCCTTACCTGCGTCCGAACCCGCGAAACTTTATCGCCCTTCGCGGGTCTTCCGGTTGCACTTTGTCAAGCTCCCGTAAGAGTTTCTTTGCCTCTTCAAGATAATCGTCGGGGACCGCGACCTTTACCGTTACATACTGGTCGCCGACGCCGGCGCTGCCAAGATGAGGCACCCCCTTGCCGCGAAGCCGGAACTCCTGGCCCGACTGCGTTGCGGGCGGTATGGTCATGGTAACGACCCCGTCCTTTGTCGGCACGTCAATTTTTGCGCCCAGGACAGCCTCCGTATATTGGACAGGGATTTCGCAGTACAGGTTGTCACCCCTGCGTTCGAAGAAATCGTGAGGCCGCACCTTCGTGATTATGTAAAGGTCGCCCGGAGGCCCTCCGTTTATCCCCGGCCCGCCCATCCCGGCCAGCCGTACCTTCGACCCGTTATCCACTCCGGCCGGTATCTTTACAGTGAGCCGGTCGTTTTTTGTCTGTATGCCCCTCCCGCCGCAGGAAGGACACGGCGTACCGACCTTGCCGTTACCGTGGCAACGCGGGCAGATCTGGGCTGCGGCAAACGCGCCGCGTCCCTTCAGCTTTCCCGACCCGCCGCACTGCGGACAGGTATCGAGCTTCGCTCCGGGCTTCAGCCCGGAACCGGAACAGGTAGAGCAGGCAGCCTCGCGCTGGACATTGATAGCGGTAGTCGCGCCGAAAAGCGCGTCCTCGAAGCCCACCTCCATCGCATACTGGGCGTCTTCGCCCTTCATCGGCCCAAAGGCCGTCTCGCGCCTCTCGCGGCCTGCGAAGATATCCCCGAAAATATCCGAGAAATCAAAACCCGCTCCGGCGCCAGCTCCGGCCCTGCCGAAGTCCTCCGGCCTGAAGCCGCCGTAGCCGCCAAAACCACCGGCTCCGCCCGCACCCGCGCCCGCGCCGCCTGGCCCACCGGGGCCGCCCTGTTCGAATGCCGCATGCCCGTAGCGGTCATAAAGCCCGCGTTTTTTAGGGTCGGACAGCACCTCGTAGGCTTCGCCGATTTCCCTGAACTTGCGTTCGGACTCCTTGTCGCCGGGATTTACATCGGGATGGTATTTCCGGGCCAGCTTGCGGTAGGCCTTCTTGACCTCTTTTTCGTCCGCGCCCCTCGATACTCCGAGGAGGTCGTAATAGTCTTTTGTTACCGGCATGTTGTCAGCCTTCCACCTTTATCTCGACTTTTTTCTCGCAGCTTTTCTTGGGGACGACCACTTTCAGCACCCCGTCCTCAAAAGTAGCCGATATCTGGGCGGTCTCTATGTCGCACGGGATCTGGAAACGCCGACAGAAGTAGCCGTAGTTCCGCTCAATCCTGTAAAAACTTTCCTTCCTGACCTCTTTCTCGAACCGCCTCTCGCCCTTCAGGGATATTACATTTTCCTGCACGGTCAGCAAGATGTCGTCAAGATGCACACCCGGAAGTTCGGCGGTAAGGACCACGGTATCCGGCTTTTCATAGACGTCAACAGCCGGAGACCAGGTGCATGGCTGTACCTTCGGCTCGCTGACCGGCTCCGGGAAGTCGTCAACTATCATTATATCTTTGAAGGGGTCCCATTTGATCCGTTTCATTTCCGTCCTCCGCTTTCCTCGCGATAGCCTGAGTGTAGTCTTGGTATTTTTAATTAGTATTCATATATTATAAAAGTTGAGTGCGCCATTGTCAAGAAAAGCAGACGAGATCCAGTTTGACATTTCGGCATAAAATGTTAATTTCTTAGAATGTATTTTAAAATAATCCTATGCATCATTATCGCCGGAACGGTAATGGCCGCCCCGGAGGCGGCCGACGCCCAGTACAAAATCACCCTGAAAAACGGGGAAACCATGCAGGCAGACGAGTTCTGCATGGATAATTCAAAGATTACCGTTAAGCTCAAGGGCGGCTCGGTTTCTTTCCCGATCTCCGGGCTGTACACCGTTACGGACCCGGAGGGCCGCTACAGCGTTTTCTCGGCCCAGCCAAAGGCCGAACCTCAACTCCCGCAGGCCGTCCCGGAGCAGGGACAGCCAGCCCCGGCTCCAGCCCCAGCCCCGGC
>DASXVI010000137.1:0-6099 GCA_036504315.1 Nitrospirota bacterium | reverse complement strand
TCGCCGACCGGAGTGCGTTCAGGTTTCTTTGGCTTGCCCGTGGCTTCGCCGCCCGGTTTCATCGTGAAAAATTCAAGCAGCCTGTGCAGGAATATATAGAACACGACGGCCAGTATCAATAGAAGGACTATGCGTGCTATTTCTTTACCTCCTTGGCGGCCTCGCGGAAGCCGTCTACTTCGGCTTTCAGTTCGAGGTTGTTCTTTGTCTCGGGAGCCGCCGCCAGCAGGTTGTCATACTCCTTAACAGCGGCTTTGTAGTCCTTTTTGTCCTGTCCGAGCGCGAGCAGTAGGTTAAGCCTCGCCTGCGGGTGGTTCGGTTCTATCTTGAGCGCGTCCCTGTAGAGGCTGATAGCCTTGTCCGGGTCGCCCAGATATCTCTCAAGGTTTGCCATGTCTACGCGGACATTGTTGTTCTTCGGGTCGAGAGCAAGGGCCCTGCCGTAATAATCCACCGCGCGGCTCCACCTGGCCTGCGGCTGGGCGCGTTCGCCCTTGGAGTTCGCCTCGTCCTGACCCCAGTCATAGTACAGGTTGCCGAGCTTTATCAGGATGTCCGGGCTGTTCGGAGTCTTTGCGAGCGCCTCCTCCAGCATCTGGGCCTGCTGCGGGTAGGGCGGCGCAAGGTCGGCCGGTCCGGCCGCGCTCTGGGGAGCCTGCTCCTTGCTGCACGCGGAGAGCGTCAGCGCAGCAATCAGTAAAACTACAAAAGCGAACTGCTTCACTATACGGGTCATGAAATTCCTCCAGATTTATGGAAGTAGAATTTCCGGGGCGGGCAGCGCTATTCGGCAGTCGGCATATCCGGCTTGGCTATGCCTATGTCCAGGCTCCCGCTTCGGAAGCCCTGGAGGTCCAGGGTCACGTAATTATAACCCAGGGATATCAGTTTATCTACAATTTTTTGCCGGACCCCGTCCGAGGCAAGAAGCGGAAGGGCGGACGGCTCGACCTCTATCCTTGCGAGCTTATCGTGGGCGCGGACGCGGAGCACCCGGACGCCGAGGGAGCGTATGAACTCCTCTGCGGCGCGTACCCGCTCAATGCCTTCCGCAGTAAGCCGGATGCCGTACGGGAAACGGCTTGCGAGGCATGGGGAAGACGGCCTGTCGTGGTTCGGCAGCCCGAGCAGAGCAGCGATGCCGCGCACGGCGTCCTTGCCGAGGCCAAGCTCCATAAGCGGGCTTCTTATGCCCATCTCTTTCAACGCGCGCAAGCCCGGCCTGTGGCCCTTCGGGTCGTCGGCGTTCGTGCCGTCGTATATCAGGGATATGCCCTCCTCAAGGGCGGCGTCGCGGATGGCGGAGAAATCGTCGGACTTGCAGTGGTAGCAGCGGTCTACCGGGTTGCTCGTCACGGACTCGTTGGACAGCACCGACACGCGCATTACCCTGTGGCGGATACCGATGGCGGCGGCGACCGCTTCGGCCTCGGACACTTCGGCCTCCGGGAAAAGCTCGGAGGCGACCGTAACCGCGAGGGCCAGGCTGCCATGGGCCTTGAACGCCGCCGCCGCGACGACGGACGAATCCACCCCGCCGGAGAAGGCAACCGCGCACGGGCCGTTGTCCTTCATAAGTCCTACGAGTTCTTCAAGCTGCTGACTGTATATCAATTTGCTCTCCAAATATCTTGAGGAAGGATTCGACTACCTTCGGGTTATAAAGCCTGCCGCTGTCCGCCTTTATCATCGAAATGGCGACATCCATGGAGCTTGCCGGACGGTAGGGCCTGTCCGTACTTAGCGCGTCGAGGTTATCGGCGAGCGTCACGATGGCGACGGACAGCGGTATCTCGTCCCCTTTGAGCCCGTCCGGGTAGCCGCTGCCGTCATAATGCTCCTGGTGGCTGCGGACGATTCTACTTACATCCTTGAGGAAGTCTATCTCCTCTATTATCTTCTCGCCGATGGTCGTATGCGCCTTCATCAGCTCGAACTCCTCGTCAGACAGCCCGCCGGGTTTCTGGAGAACCGCGTCGGCAACGCCGATCTTGCCGAGGTCGTGCAGGACGGCGCCGAACCGGAGCGACTGCAGCTCGTCCCGCGAAAGCCCCATCTCTTCGCCGATGGCGATGGCATACTGCGTCACGCGGTCGGAATGGCCGAGCGTATACGGGTCTTTTGCCTCGACCGCATTGGCGAGTGCGGAAATCGTATCGAAGTAGCTCTTCTCCAGGTCTCCGATAAGCCGGGCGTTCTCGATCGCGACTGCGGCCTGGGCGGCTATCGCAAGCAGGAAATCGAGTTCGGGGTTTGTAAACGGAGGCCGGTGGCCGTATTTTTCGAGGTTTATAACGCCCAGAACCTCGGATTTGCCGTTCACAAGCGGGACGGACACCAGCGAGTTCTTTTCCGGTTTTTTGTTCCTGCCCTGGAGATACCGGGGATCGGCGCTCTTGTCAGTTATCAGCACAGGGGTGCGGTTTTCGGCCACCCACCCGGCGATGCCTTCGCCCAGCCGGAAACGGTTGTTGCGGAAACCCTCGGGCGAGAGCCCGCGCCCGGTATGTATAAAAAGCTCGTCTACGCCCCGCTCGTACAGCATGACGGAGCCGGTATCGGCGTCAAGCTCTGAAATGGTGATGCCGAGGACCATCCGCATCAGGTCGTCTAAGTGGTGGGTCTCGTTCATCGCGCGGGCGATGGCCGAGAAGGCCGACAGCCGGTGCGCCTTTTCGTCAAGCGAGCTGGTAGCCTCTTTCAGACGCCTGTCCAGCTCCTTTTCAATCGTCGTGGACGCCCGTTCCTGACGGAAAAAACGCCTGAAAAACGAGAGTTTCTTTTTGTTGTACAAAGACTTTCCTGCTTTCTTTAAGCCTAATCTTTTCAGCCAAATATTAACACGGACCAACAACCGCTGTCAACCTCCCGCGGCTACGAAAAAAACCCTGTGCAAAATGATATCCTATTGAGTTATAATGCCCTGCGCACTTTTTTCCAATGATGAGAGGGGATTGTTTATGGCAAAGAAACCTCTTGAGCGGCTTGCGCCGGAGGAGCTTATCGGGCTGATGGACGAGGCGGACGGTCGTGCGCTGAGGGCGGTTGCGGTCGCGCGCAGGATGCTTGCGAAGGCGGCCGGGTCTGCGGCAAAGTCGCTCAAATCCGGCGGCAGGCTTATATACCTCGGCGCAGGCACATCCGGCAGGCTTGGGGTGCTGGACGCGTCCGAATGTCCGCCGACCTTTTCCGCCAGCCCCGGCCAGGTAGTAGGCGTGATGGCGGGCGGGATGAAGGCCCTGTATTCCGCGGCGGAGGGCGCCGAGGACAACATGGGTCTCGGGCAGGAGGCCGTCAGGAAGCTCAGGGTGGGGCCGCACGACATGGTCGTAGGCATCACCGCTTCCGGCACGACGCCGTTCGTGCTCGCCGGGCTTTCCGAGGCGATATCGCGCGGGGCGGACGCATGGCTGCTGTCCTGCGCCGCGAAGAAGCCGGCCCACGCGGGCGTAAAGGTGATAAACCTGAACACGGGCAGGGAGGTTATACAGGGCTCGACCAGGCTTGCGGCCGGGACCGCTACGAAGCTTGCGCTCAACCGCATATCCACAGGCGCGTTCGTGCAGATGGGCAAAGTTTACGGCGACCTCATGGTGGATGTCGTGCCGTCCAATGTAAAGCTGGTGAAGAGGGCCGTCGGGATAATAACCGAGATTGCGCGCTGCACGGAGGCCGAGGCGGCAGAGGCTCTGTCGGAATCCGGCGGCAGGCCGAAGGTTGCGGCGCTGATGCTTATGCGCGGGATAGGGTGTCACGCGGCCGAGGCCCTGCTTGAAGAAAACGGCGGGTTCCTGCGGGACGCGATAGGGGAGGTATAGTTGCCGGGCGTCACGCTATCCAGGCTTTTCGTGGTTTTCCTGAAGACAGGCACCTTCGCGCTGGGCGGCGTCTACTCGATGCTCGCCCTTTTCCATAAAGAGCTTGTGACAAAGCGCGGCTGGCTTACCGAGGAAGGCTTCTCCGAAGGTGTCGCCATCGGCCAGGCCCTGCCGGGGCCCGCCGTGATAAACAGCGGGATATACTTCGCGTACAGGCTGACGGGTCTGCGGGGCGCGGTTGCCGCGATAACCGCAATGGTCGTGCCCGGCTTCATCTCCGTGCTTGCCTTAGGCTACATCTATGTCCGCCACGAGGACTGGCCGTACCTCAAGCCTTTCTTGAAGGGCGTTGCGGCCTCGGTGATAGGCCTCCTGCTGTCAGTGGTCTTCCGCATGGGCAGGGCGTCCGTTGGGGGAACTGGCGCTGGCGCGGGCTCGTGGATAATCGCAACGGCCGCGTTTTGCCTGCTATTGTTCCTTAAGGCCAACCCGGTCCTCCTTATCGCGCTCGCGGGCTTTTCCGGCTGGCTCATGTACAGGAGGGCCTGATGTCTCTCGCCGGGCTTTTCCTGATTTTCTTTACAATAAACCTGTTTACCGTCGGCGGCGGCTATGTGATGCTGCCCATACTGCATGACTCGTTCGTCACCACCCGCCACCTGCTGACCGAGCGGGAGTTCCTGGATGCGGTCGCGCTCGGCCAGATGACTCCGGGCCCGATAATGATAATGGGCGTATTCATCGGTTACAAGCTTATGGGCCTTCCGGGGGCTTTTGTCGCGGCGCTCGGCACATTCACGCCATCGGTCGTCATAGCCACGACCGTTTCGAAGTATTACCTGAAATACAAAGACGAAAAGTGGCTTGAGGCGGTGTTTCGCGGGATAAAACCGGCCGTGGCGGGTATTCTTCTCGCCGTCGCCATAAAGCTCGGTCAGGGCTCGATGGACGAGCCATTAACCTTCGTCATCGGGGCAGTGAGCTTTCTTGTAATAATGCGGGCCAAGGCCGACCCGGCGGCCGTTATCCTGTGCGCGGGAATTGCCGGGGTGCTTTTCCTTTAGTCCGCTTTCTTTTCGGGTTCCGGATCGGATTCGAGGGTTACGGGCAGATATAAACGGAAGGTTGAGCCTGAAGCTCCCGTCTCTACCGCGACCCTGCCGCCGTGGGCGTCCATGACGGCCTTTACAATCGCAAGCCCCAGTCCGGTCCCGCGCTTTCTGCCCGCCCTCTTGCCCCGATAATACTTGTTGAACAGGTTCGGAAGGTCGGACTCGTCGATGCCGGTCCCGGTGTCCTGCACCTCGATGAATATCTCGCGCCCGTCCCCTTCGCCCAACCCGCCGCGGATGCGTATATTGCCGCCGGTCCTATTGTAGTTAATTGCATTGGAGATAAGGTTGCTGACCGCCCTGACTACCTCGGCTATGTCCAAGCGCACCTGGGGCAGTTCCTGCATCTCGTTGATGATGGATATCTCCCTGTCCGCGGCGGCGGCCCTGTTCTCCTTCAGCGCTATGAACACGATGCTTGAGAGGTCTACCGGCTGGCGTTCAAGCTCCACTTTCTGGCCTTCGAGCCTCGACAGGGCGAGCATGTCGTCTATCAACGCGTTTATCTTGCGTGCAGCCCTGTGGATATCCGCCATCATCACGGTAAGTTCGGACGGGGAAAGCTCCTGCACGAAAGAGCCGCCGTACCCGTAGATTACCGAGAGCGGGCTGCGGATATCGTGGGTAAGCATATGGTACATCGCGTCTTTCTCTTCTTCGGCCTTCTTTATGTCGGAGATGTTCCTTGCAATCCCCTGCATGCCGGTTATCTCGCCGTTCTCGTCGCGCAGCAGCCTGATATTATGGGCCATGTGGAAGATTTTGCCGGTTTTTGAGATGAGGCGGGTTTCAAAGTTTTTTGTGTCCGTCCCGCTTTCCATCATATGCTGGACCTGCATGATGGATTTGTCCTGGTCTCCCGGGTGGACAAACCCCACCCAGGGCTTGCCGATGACCTCCTCGGGAGAGAGTTCCATTTTTTTACAGGTCGCATCGCTTGCGAAAGTCAGGCGGCCCTCTCTGTTCCATTCAAATATCGAGTCGTCGGACAGGTCGACAAGGTTTTTGTAGCGGAGCTCGGATTCAAGGAGCATGCTTTCCGTTTTTTTCTTCTCGGTAACGTTATTAATGACGTTGATCCTTGCCACCCGGCCGTCAAAATCGATATTCTGGTAGGTTATGTTAACATCAATCAAACTGCCGTCCTTCTTTATATGCCTCCAACCCCC
>DASXVI010000136.1:0-1574 GCA_036504315.1 Nitrospirota bacterium | reverse complement strand
AAGCCCTGCCGAGGCGTAATCCCTCTCTGCCCAGATACCTGCCCTGCGGAGCTTGTGGGTGAGAGCCTGCGCCAGACGCGAGCCGTCAACTCCAAAGCCTGCCAGGAATACCGCCGGGCCGGGAGTTTTGGCCTCCGCTTCATCGGGAAGCATCAGCAGTAGCCGCTCCATGCCGAGGGCAAATCCAATACCCGGAGTTGCGGGCCCGCCGATTTCCTCGACCAGCCCGTCGTACCTGCCGCCTGCCGCGACCGCGTTCTGGGCCCCGGCCTTGTCTGTGGCAATCATCTCGAAAGTAGTGCGGGTATAATAGTCCAGCCCGCGCACCATCCTCGGGTTCACCTTATAAAATATACCTAAATCTTCAAGACCCTGCCTGACCTTGCCAAAATGCTCGCGGCAGCCGTCATCCAGGTATTCCGCCATCTCCGGCGCGCCTATTGTAGCTGCCTTGCAGCCAGCCGCCTTGCAGTCCATGGCGCGGAGAGGGTTGATGGCTATCCTCCTCTGGCAGTCCTCGCAGAGCATATCGCGGCGCTCCTCCAGAAATGCGGTCAGGGCCTCGCGGTACTTCGGGCGGCAGTCTTTGCAGCCGAGTGAGTTTATCTGAAGCTCGACACCCTGTATCCCGAGCGTCTCGAAGAGGTCAACAAGCAGGGCGAGGACATCAATGTCCACGGCCGGTTCCGCAACACCCAGCGCCTCGACACCTATCTGGTGAAACTGGCGCAGGCGTCCGGCCTGCGGGCGTTCGCGGCGGAACATCGGGCCCATGTAATAGAGCTTGTTCACCGGGCTGCTTGCGTACATCTTGTGCTCGACAAACGCGCGGACGACTCCAGCCGTGCCTTCGGGTCGGATCGTTATCTCGGTGCCGCCCTGGTCCTTGAAGGCGTACATCTCCTTCTCGACTATGTCCGATGTCGTGCCGATGCTTCTTGTGAAAAGAACGGTATGCTCGATTATCGGCGTGCGGATTTCGGAAAAACCGTATCGGAAGAATATGTTGCGGGCCACCGCCTCAAGCCTCTGCCAGCGCGGCGAGTCCGAAGGCAGGATATCTTTTACGCCCTTTATTGCCTGTGTCAGCACTTTGGAATACCTCGTATTATTTATTAAAAAGCAAACTAAAATATATCTAAAAAGGCGGGTAAAGTCAAAGGAAATGAATTGATATTGCTCCCTGTAATGCCGCCAGCCGGGCCGCAATATTAAGGGCCAGCCTACGGCTGACGCCCCGAAGAATTGCGTCCCTTAGTCGGCATCACAGGTTCGCTTCAGGGATGTGTTTTCTTAGCCGCGATGGCCGCCTGGCCGAGTGATATGCAGGCGTCGTTTGTGGGCACTCTGGAGTGGGTCAGGACGCGGAAGCCCAGTTCCTTTAGTCCGTCCTGTGCGGCGATAAAAAGGGTCGCGTTCTGGAACACGCCGCCGGAGAGCGCTACTGTGTCGAGGCCCGTTTTATCGCGCAACAGTCCGCATACCTCGATGACCATCCGGGCGACCGTATTGTGGAATTTGCCCGCGATTACCCCTGCGGTCTTTCCGTTGTTTAAGTCGTCTACAATGCCCTT
>DASXVI010000135.1:0-6578 GCA_036504315.1 Nitrospirota bacterium | reverse complement strand
AGCGTCCGCGACTGCGAATTCAGAAACGGCGTGCAAGGCATAGCGTTCGCGAGAAAGGCCCGCTCAAGGGTCGAGAACTGCACGATAAAGGATATGCAAAATGGCGGCATAACATGCCAGCTGGGGGCATTCCCGGAGCTTGTAGGCAACACGCTCGACTCGACCGGGACCGGCATTAGCTGCACCCAGGACTCGAAACCGACCATAAAGAACAATACGGTTTCCGGATGCACAACGGGCCTCGGGCTTGCGGGCACGCTTCCGGCTATCGAGGGCAACACGCTCAAGAACAACAAGACGGGGCTGGTGCTTTCCACAGGCGGCGGCCTGGTCAAGGGCAACAGGATATCCGGCAGCCAGACCGGGCTTCTGTGCCAGCAGTTTTCGAACCCGTCCGTTGAAAAAAACGAGATATTCGGAAACTCCGAGGGCATCGTATGTTTCCGGGCTTCGAGCCCGGAGATAAAGAACAACGAGATATACAAGAACGGAAGCGGCATCAGCTGTGTGCAGCTCTGCAACCCTAAAGTATCCTCGAACAACATCCATGACAACAAGAAGGGGTTATTCCTCGACATGTCCTCATATGCGGTCGTGCACGGCAACAATATCTACGCAAACGAGGTCCAGTTGGAGCTGGGAAATATGTCGTCAGACTGGGAGAACAAATCTAAGTCCAAGCCGGAACGCGGCAGCCAGGCGCAGAACCTGACGATGGCCAGCCGGGGCCGCGCAGTCCCGCAGCAGATTGAGGACGGTGCACAGATAATGGGTTTTGTGGATGCGTCCGGCAACTGGTGGGGAGACGCAACCACGGCCGAGATGGATGCAAAAGGGCCGAACGCGAATATAAAATCATTCATCGATTATTATGATGTGCCGACCCGCACGTACGAAGGCTATTCCGGCATATTCGTGCAGGACAAGGTCAAGTACGGAGGCTGGAAAAAATCAAAGATAAAAATAAACACGCAATAGCTTTTATATTGAAAGGAGCACACCGGTAATGACCAGGCTGCACGCTTTAGTTTTTGCGCTGATGTTTGCTTTACTGCCTTCCGCGGCCCTCGCGGCCGACGGGGGCGTGGTAAAGGGCAAGGTAAACTACCAGGGGAAGCCTTTGGAAGGGGCGGTGATATACCTCTACTCGAAGACGGCCGGCGGGTTTGCCGGGGCCGCTGATTTTAAATTTGGCCCGACAAAGCAGGACGGCGCGTTCGAGATAGCGCTGCCCAAAGGCAAATTTTATCTGATAGCCAAAAAGGCCTCGGCGGCAGACGGGCCCCTTAAGGCGGGCGACTTCTACTCCTACTACGGCGGCAACCCCGTCATGGTCGGTGACGGCGAGACGATCAACATCGGCATCAACTGCAGCAGCATAATGGATACCGGCGGGCGGTACAAGGAAGGCGGCACCGGCATACGGGGGAAGGTGTTCGCGGACGGCAAGCCGCTCGACCGCGCGCGCGTCACCCTCTACCAGGATGGTGACACTATATTCAGGGGGATAGGCTACGCATCGGTCCTTACGAACAAGGACGGCGAGTTCGCGTTCAACCTGGACGCGGGAACATATTTCGTGATTGCGCGGAAGCGCATCGGCGAGGACAGGATGGGGCCGCTCGGCGAAGGCGACTCGTTCGGGTTTGCGCACGATAACCCTGTCGAGGTGAAAAAGGGCAGCTTCACGATGATATCCATCAACGCGGTCAGCAAGCTCGTCAAAGTCAAGGAGGGCGGGCAGGAAGCCACACTTGGCGGGACGGTGAAGTCCGGCGAAACGGTCGTCGAGGGCGTAATAAAGGACAAGGACGGCAAGCCTGCCGCCGGAGTTTATGCAAGCGCGTTCCGCGACTCCATGATGACCCAGAAGCCTGACTTCATATCCAAGAAGACCGGCGCGGACGGGGTTTATACCATCAACCTTTCCGAGGGCGGGGAATACTTCATAGGCGCGAGAAATACCATTGGCGGGCCTGCCGAAAAGGGCGACCTTCTCGGGCGCTACGCCGGGAACGAGGACCATTCGATAAATATAAAGACCGGTGAGAAGGTCAAGGGCATCGACATAACGGTGGAGACAGTCGAATGAAAAAGCTAATCATGTTGCTGGCTGCATTTGGGATGTTGTTCTCTGTTCCGGTATTTGCCCATGAAGACGAGCACAAGGCCGCCGAGGCGGCGCCGCCCGCCGCGCAGACGCCGGACACCGGGTTCGAGGGCCGGGTAGTCTTTAACAGCCAGGTGTTTCCGGGTGGCCGGATATATGCCTACAAGACATTTGAGGACCTCGTGGCGATGAAGCCGTTTGCCGTATCCGGCCCGACGGCCGACGACGGGACCTGGAAACTCGAAGTGCCGAGGGGCAAATACTACCTCGCCGTCAAGAAGAGGCAGGCGGGCGCGGAGGACGGCCCTCTCGCCATCGGCGACTACTACTCTTTCCAGGGGTCAAACCCCATAACGGTTGCGACCGGCAAATACACCCATGTCGGGTTCTTCCTTGTCAGGTATGAAACCAAGGTGGTGTACGAGGACTCGCCTGAGGCGGGTTCAGGTGCGCTCACAGGCGTTGTAACCTATAACGGCCAGCCGGTCGAGGGCGTCAGCGTGATACTCTATCTGGACGGGAAAAACGATTTCAGGGGCATGGGATATTCCACCACCCCGCCCACAGGCAAGGACGGCGTGTTCAAGATGGAGTTCCTGCCGGAAAGCGATTATTTCCTGCTCGCCCGCAAGCGCGGCTCAGGCAAGGGAGCAGGCCCGCTCACCGACGGCGACTCCTTCGGGTACTATGTCGCAAACCCTGTAACCGTCAAGGGCGGCAAGGTCGCGAAGGTCGATTTCGGGGTTATAAGCAAGGCGGGCGAAATAGGCAAGGACGACAGCCTTTTCCGCGATACCGGGACGCTGATTACAGGCCACATTCTGGACAAGCATGGAAAGCCCGCCAAGGGCGTCTACGCCTTCGCGTATGAGGAAAAGGTTATGGCGCACAAGAGGCCGGAATACATCTCCCGCGTGGTGGACGAAAACGGCAGGTTCGTGATAAGCCTTTCCCAGGGGGGTACATACTACATCGGCGCGCGTTCGGATTACGGCGACACGCCCGGCCTCGGAGAATGGTACGGAAGGTACGAGGGCACCGGTGACCATTCAGTCATAGTCAAGACCGGCAAGGTCCTTGAAGGCGTGGACATGGTGGTCGAGCAGATTCTCCCATGAATAATTCATCGTCAGAGGCTCTCATGAAGACTTTATTTGTCGTAATCACTCTCGTACTGGCATTCGCGGTTAACGCAGCCGCGGCGGAGCCGCTATTCTACGACAAGGCGTTCATAACCAAGGACACCACATGGAGCGGCACTATCCTGCTGCGCGGACAGAATGTCGTGAAGAAGGGATGCACCCTCACCATTCTGCCGGGCACGGTCGTCAAGTTCCTCTGGTCGGACGAGGACGGGGACAATATCGGGGACGGTGAGCTGACGGTCGAAGGGCTCCTTATCGCAAAGGGCACTAAGGACAATTTCATAACATTCACCTCCGGCCAGCCGAACCCGAAAATGAAGGACTGGACCTTCGTACAGATCTCGGTAAACAAGGGCGCGGAGGTCGAGTACTGCAAGTTCGAGTACGGCTTCTCCGGCCTCCAGGTGCACTACTCGACCGCCACCATAAAGAACAGCCTCTTCCAGTACAACTTCGAGGGCATAAGGTTTTCGACCACTGATGTCCTAATCGAGAACAACGACATAACCAAAAACTACTACGGCATCAGGTGCGAAGCGCACGGCTCACGGACGACGCTCAGGAAGAACAGGTTCTGGGACAACGAGCACGCCTTCTTCCCTGTTCAGAAGACCTGGGACTCGGTCAAGATTTACGACAACAACATCGAGGGCAGCAGGAACTACAATGTAAACTTCGGTACCAACCAGAAGCAGGACATGGACTTCACCAACAACTGGTGGGCGACCACGGATGGGGCCGCGATAGAGGCGACGATATTCGACAAGACCAAGGACGACTCGCTCGGCAGGGTTAAGTACATCCCGTTTTTGAAGGAGCCGGTCAAGGACTGCGGGATTTTATAAATTTTTTAAAGGAGCGATAATGGGCGGAAGGGTAGGCAGGCGCGATTTCCTTAAAGGGGCCGCAACATGCACTCTTGCTGCGGCAAGCTACGAAATAATCTCAGGGCTGGGCCCGCTCGGCGAACTGGGCGAGGCATGGGCCGTAGAGTCCGCAAAGCCGGTGATAGCCGTCGCAAAGAAAGGCGCTCCCGAGGCTATGGCGAGGGCTGCGGTCAAGGCGCTCGGCGGGATGAGCAAGTTCGTCGGACGCGGCGATGTGGTCATCGTCAAGCCGAACATCGGCTGGGACCGCACTGTGGAGCAGGCCGCAAATACCAACCCGGACGTCGTCAAGGCGGTCGTGAAGATGTGCCTCGAAGCGGGCGCAAAAAAGGTGCGGGTGATGGACAAGACCTGCAACGACCCGAGGCGCTGCTACAAACGGAGCGGCATAAAGGACGCGGTCGAGTCCATAGGCAACCCGGCGGTCTCGGTCGAATTCATCGACGAGCGCAACTTCGTAACCAAGCAGATAAAGGGCGGCAAATCCCTGACCGAATGGACGTTCTGCAAGGATGCCTTCGAGGCCGACAAGCTCATCAATGTCCCGATTGCGAAACACCACAACGCGGCGCGGCTCACCATGAGCCTCAAGAACATTATGGGCCTGCTCGGCGGGAACCGGGGCAACATACACAGGGATCTCGACAGGAATATCGCGGAGCTGAACTCTGTCATGAAGTTCGACCTCGTCGTGCTCGACGCGGTCAGGATACTTACCGCGAACGGGCCGCAGGGCGGCAGGCTTCAGGATGTCAAGGAGACGAATGTCGTCGTGGCGGGCAAGGACCCGGTCGCTATAGACTCCTACGCCGCGACGCTGTTCGGCATTACCGGCTACGATGTGCCGCATGTGGTTTACGCAAACGAGCTGAAGCTCGGAGAAATCGACCTTAAGAAGGTGAAGATAATAAACGCAGAGATAGGCTGATGGCCGCATCGCTTTTAGCGGCGCTGGCCGCCGCCGGATGCCTGACGCTATCGGGCGGCTGGTTCACGGATGTAACGGGCGGCTCCGGCATCCCACCGCTGAAGTACGCGGAGGGCGCAAACTTCCGGGACCTCGACGGCGACGGCCTGCCGGAACTGTTCCTCCCGGTGGTCAAGGGAAGGGACCGGCTGTTCAAAAACCTCGGGGGCTGCCGCTTCCGGGATATTACGGACGCATCCGGCATCGTCGAGAAGGGCGGCATCGGGGCGGTCTTTGCGGACTTCGACGGCGACGGCATATCCGACCTCTATGTCGTCCGGGGCGCATACCCATACGGGCTTAACATCCTGTATCGGGGCCTTAAAGGCGGCGGGTATAAAGACATCTCGCAGGAGGCTGTTGCCGGACGGAAGAACGGCATATCGGCGTCGGCGGCCGACTTCGACGGTGACGGCAGGGCCGATATATTCGTGAGCAACTGGGGCGCGAATACGCTTTATAAAAATGAAACGAAAGACGGCAAGATAGCCTTCGAGGATGTCGCCGCGAAGGCGGGCGTGTACGGGGAGGCGAGGAACTGGGGTTCGGTAGTATCGGACCTAAACGGCGACGGCCTGCCGGACGTAGTTGTCCTGAGAGGCGGGAACGGCAAGGGCGAAGGTGTTGCCGTCTACATGAACAAGGGCGGCGGCCTGTTCGAAGACAGGACGGCTTCATCGGGCATAAGCGGTGTGAAGTGGTCGATGGGGGCGGTTTCCGCGGACTTCGATGGGGACGGCAGCTTCGACCTTTTTATATGCAACTACGATGGCCCGGACAGGCTTTTTTTAAACGACGGCAAGGGAGTATTCAGGGACGCGACGGAAGGCTCCGGGATTTCGTCCGGGCATTCGGTGGGCGCGGCCGCAGGCTGCATAGACGGCGACCTTCTGCCGGACCTTGTGGTAGGCGAGTTTACCGGCCATGTCGTCATATATAAAAACCTCGGCGGGGGCAGGTTTCAGGAAGTTAAGTCTCCCGCCATATCATCATCCGCAAAGAACGAAGGCGTCGCACTCGCGGATATCGACAACGACGGCGACCTGGACCTGTATGTAGCCAACTACGATGGCGGCAACAGGCTGTACCGCAACGACACCCAGGACGGCAATTTCCTGAAGGTCCGCACGACAGGCGGTTTCAAGCCGGGTACGGTCGCCCGTCTTTACAAGGCCGGTATGGCAGGCGAGCGGGCGGGTTTCTTGGCCGTCCAGGAGATGCACTCGGTATATGGTTTTTGCTCGCAGGGCCCGGCGGAATTCCTGTTCAGGCTCCCGGACAAAGGCCCATACGACCTTTCGGTCGTCCTGCCCGGAGGTAGGTCTATCGAAAGGCGCGGTATCATGACGGGCACGATAGACATTAATGGGACACAGGGGCCGTCCTCCAGATAACCGAGGCGGCGGCTGGATTTATAGCGATTTATTGCACAGGTAGTATCGTTTCTGATAATATGGTCGGACAACCCA
>DASXVI010000134.1:0-4672 GCA_036504315.1 Nitrospirota bacterium | reverse complement strand
TTAAATTACAGACTGCAATTTGGAGGAAACATGCAACTGCTATTTCGCGGGATACTGCTCGCAGCATTCTATATCTGCATTTTAAGCCAGGAAATACCGCAGCCTTAAACATTCCAGTAAGTTATGCTCAAAAGCCTCATGAATTCCCAGCCCGAGAATAATTCGCACTGACAATAGAGCAAGGTCCCCGCCGCCGGTGCGGGAGTCCATCGTTCAAACAAGGAGGATACAGATGAGCCGTAAAATCAATACGGTCGCAAGCCTGCTTGCGGCCCTGTCGCTGCTCGCGGTCTGCGCATACGCGCAGGGGCCAAGTCCCGCCAGCCAGGGCTATGCCGGGCAGGAAGCATGCGTTGGATGCCACCAGGACCTGGCGGCATCCTTTGCCCGGAACATCCACAGCAAGGGCGCAAAATACAAAGAGGCGTTCGTGGGATGCGAGGCCTGCCACGGGCCCGGGGCCGCGCACGCCGCATCGGGCGACCCTTCCCTGATAAGGAACCCCGCTAAAATAGGGCCCAGGGAATCGGGCGAGATATGCACGGGCTGCCATACAGCCGGCAAGCTGTCGCTCTGGCCGGGCAGCGTGCACGAGACGAGGAGCGTAAGCTGCACCTCCTGCCACTCCGTACACCACGGGTACGACAGGCTGCTGAGGCAAGAAAACCAGATGGAGGTCTGCTTCGGCTGCCATGCGGATATCCGCGCCGAGATCTGGAAGACAAGCCACCATCCCATCCGCGAGGGCAAGATGTCCTGCACCTCATGCCATAACCCCCACGGCTCCATGACCGAGGGACTGATATCCGCGCAGACTGTAAATGGAAAATGCTATGAGTGCCACGCCGAGAAGCGCGGCCCGTTCCTCTACGAGCACAGGCCGGTGAGCGAAAAGTGTTTAACCTGCCACACCCCGCATGGCTCGGCCCACAACAAGCTCATGGTAAGGAAAAGCATATACCTATGCCAGTCGTGCCATTCAAATTCCAGGCATCCCGGCACGCTTTACGCGATAAACCCGGCGACGCCCGGAACCAACCCGTATCAGAAATTGGGCAACAGGGCTATTTACAGGGACTGCTTGAACTGCCATGGGAACATCCACGGCAGCAACCATCCAACCGGCCTGACATTCTTAAGATAAGGGGGACGACATGAAGAAGCTGATACAACTATGCCTATCCTCCTTAATGGTGATGGCATGCGCCGCGCCGGTGACGGCCGAGACTACCGGCCAGATCACCGTCGGCGGAGACTTTTACTCAAACGACTGGAAGAACGCCAAGCTGAACGAATACCGGCTGCGCCACACGACGCAGGGCGGCGGGTTCGGCGAGATAAGGATCGAATCGGACAGTGAAAACCACTCCACCGGTTTCGACCTCAGATACCTCAGCCCGCAGGATGTAGACCTCGGTCTGAGGGCCGTCGGCTACGGCAAGTACAGGTTCGACTTCGGTTTCCAGAGGATGGGGCATAATTTCGCCTTCGACTCAAAGACGATATACAATACCAGCACATCGACCCGGCTGACGATCGACCCGGCCGTCAAGGCTCCGATAGCCGCCTCCCTGACATCCGCGGCCCTTGCGGCCAACCTTACGGCCGCCGTAAACACAGGCAGGAGGATAGACCTGTTCCTGAGCCGCGACCGGGTCAACGCGGGGCTTAATTTCAAGGTATTCGGCCCGCTTTCTGTGGGCCTGTTTGCGGACTACGAGCACAGGGACGGCACCAGGCCGTACGGCGGGACGTTCGGTTTCGGCAACTCGATAGAATTGCCGGAGCCGATAGACTACGACACCCTGAACGCGCGCGCCCAGGCAGAGATTACGGCTGGTCCAGTGTATGTGAACGCGAGCATGTTCCACTCTACCTTCGACAACAAGAACCAGTCGTTCCAGTACGAAAACCCGTTCAGGACCGTGGACTCCACGACCGCGACAGCCTACCTCCAGACGACCGCGGCAGGCCCGGTATTCGGCCGCAACTCGCTTGCGCCGAGCAATTACAACGACAGCGCCAATGTTCTTGCGGCGGTAAACCTGCCGCTTGCCTCGCGTATTACCGTGAACGCAAACTACGGCTGGATGCGCCAGGACGAGACGCTTCTCGCCCCCACCGACAACACCGCGTTAATACCCGCACTGGCCAACCCCAGGGACAAGGCCGACGCGAAGGTCGATACAGAGTCCCTCGAGGCCTCGTTCTCTACCAACCCGGTAGACTGGACGCACCTAAAGGTAGGCGCAAAATATTACAGGCACAAGAACAGGACTCCCGTTGCGGACTTTGCGCATATTATAGCCGATGCGACCGACGAGACCCTGACAGTTGGGCCGGACACGCCTGACTATGTCAGCTGGATAAGCCGCTCGGCATATGGCGAGGCGGTATTCCGGGTGGCCCAGAGAAGCGACATCGGCTTCCAGTACGACTATGAGAGCGAATCTTACAGGTCCGGCTCGGCTTTTCGGGAGAGGATTAATACCGGGAAGGTCTTCTTTGATACCCGTCCGACCGGCTGGATGAGCAGCCGCGTCACGCTGGAGTATTCCCAGAGGCGTTCCCGCTACCCGGACTACCCGGCCGAAGAAGAGATAAAATGGCTGAGGAAGTTTTACGCGGCCGACAGGAACCGTTACGCCGCATCGGTAAACGCCACCTTTACGCCGGTTGACCCGCTCTCCGTATCGCTTGACTATATGTACGGAATGGACAGGTACCCGCGGTCGCTTTTCGGGCTCCGCAACGGTACGAGCCACACGGCGACTGCGGATGTCTCGTACCAGATGACCAACGCGGTATCGCTCTATTCGTTCTACACCTTCGAATGGGACAGGACGAACCAGAGGGACCGCCAGTGGACCCCGCTTGGCATCGGCGACCCGTCCGTTGCCGCATTTGGGGATAAAAACGGCTTCAGCAACTGGTTCGTGAAGAACTCCGAAAGGTCCCATACGGTAGGCATAGGCGCCAAGGCAGGCGCTATCAAAAACCTGCTCGACATCGATGTAAGCGGGACATACAGCCATATCTATGGCCGGGCGGACTTCGCATCCGGGGTAGGCACAGTTTTGAACGACTCAAACCCGTTCGTGCCCGTAGATTTCGCGAGCATCGACAACTCCGAGTTGTGGAAGCTGTCAGGCAAGTTCATGTTTAACTTGTCGAAGGCTTTCGGGATAACGCTCGGCTATGCGTACGAGAAGTGGAAGCCCGTCGATTATGATTATGATGGGCTGACCCAGGTGCCTGTAACCGGCACCGGAAACTACAACGGACTTCTGAACCTGAACACTCTGTATAAGCCGTATGAGGCCCATATCGCAACGGTTGCGGCAACATACCGCTTTTAAAACAAGCTCTTACATAATAGCAGCAGCAAAGGGCCTCCTCGGAGGCCCTTTTTTATTGCCGCATTGAACAATCGGTATTACTCTGGTATCATCTGCCTATGAAAACCGTCAGGATACTCGTAATAAACCCCGGCTCGACATCCACGAAGCTCGCGTATTTCGAGGGCGGCAGGGAGGCGGCCTCGATGAAGGCCGAACACCCCGAGGAAGAGCTGCGCGGGTTCAAGACCCTTGAGTCCCAGCTTTCGTACCGGATGAAGGCGGTCGCGGAGTTCATGAAGGCAAACGGGCTCGATGTAACCTGCCTGGACGCGATTGCCGCGCGCGGCGGGCTGATGAAGCCGGTGAGGAGCGGCGTATACCGGGTGAACGAGCGGATGGTCGAGGATTTGAGGGAGTCCAAAAAACGCTGGGGCAAGGAGCATGCCGCCAACCTCGGCGCGATGATGGCTAATATACTCTCGCAGGCATTCCACATACCTGCGTTTACGGCCGACCCTGTCACGGTGGATGAGATGGACGACCTTGCCCGCATTTCCGGCGTGCCGGGCATAAACCGCAAGAGCCACCTCCACGCGCTCAATATAAAGGCCGTCTGCCGCAAGGCTGCGGACAGGCTCGGCATCCCGGTCAGCGAGGCGAACCTGATAGCGGCCCATGTCGGCGGCGGGATAACCGTTGCGGCGGTGCTGTCGGGCGTGATAGTCGATGTAAACAACGCGCTTCTCGGGATGGGCCCTTTCTCTCCCCAGAGGGCGGGCGCTCTACCGACCGGCGACCTTATAGACCTGGCATACTCGGGCCGTTACACGAAGGGCGAGCTGGAGTGGAAGCTCGTCTACGACAGCGGGTTCATGGGATACCTCGGCACGAACGACGTCCGCGAGGTCGAGAAGAGGATAGAGGGCGGCGACCGCGACGCAGAGCTTGTCTACCTTGCCATGGCCTACCAGGTGGCAAAAGAGATGGCCGCGATGGCCGCCGTGCTGTCAGGGCGGGTGGACGCAATCGTCGTGACGGGAGGCGTGGCCCATTCGGCGAAGTTTATAGAGTTGGTGGAAGCCCGCGCGGGCTTTATCGCGAGTGTGCTTGTTTACCCCGGCGAATACGAGATGGAAGCGCTCGCGGAGCACGCCAGGAAGGCGGTCATGGGCGAGACGAAGGTGATTACCTATGAGTGAGTGCCCCGAGACTTTTTCCGGCCAGGCGCGGATAACGGACTTCGGACGGCTTATCGAGGAGTCCAGAAGGCTGTGCGGCAGCGGCGTCCCGCCGACAATTGCAGTATGCGCCGCAGAGGACGAGGCGGCACT
>DASXVI010000133.1:0-3786 GCA_036504315.1 Nitrospirota bacterium | reverse complement strand
TTAGATAACGGAATCAGGGTAGTAACCGAAAGGCTTCCGCATGTCCGCTCTGTCTCCCTCGGGATTTGGGTGGATGTGGGCGCGCGCGACGAGGAAGGCCCCCAGAACGGCGTATCGCACTTTATCGAGCATATGCTGTTCAAGGGCACAAAGAAACGCTCCGCCCGCGAGATTGCCATCGAGATGGATTCGATGGGCGGCGAGCTTAACGCCTTCACAAGCAAGGAAGGCACTACCTTCTATGTCAAGGTGCTCGACGAGCATCTGCCGAGGGCGCTCGACCTCCTGACGGACATCTTCCACAACTCGGTCTTCGACCCCAAGGAGATTGACCGCGAGCGGAAAGTAATCGTCGAAGAGATAAAGATGGTCGAGGACACCCCGGACGACCTCGTGCACGAGATGCTGTACGAGTCGGTATGGAAGGGGAGCCCGCTCGGCCAGCCGGTGCTTGGCACCAAGAAGACAGTCGGCTCGCTGAAGCGCGACGACTTCCTGAAGTATATGAAACACCATTACCTCCCGCCGAAGATAATAATATCGGCTGCCGGAAAGTTCGACCAGGATAATCTCGTAGGGATGCTCGGAGAGAGGTTCGGCGGCGGTAAAAAGGCCAAGGCGCCTGCCTTTAACGGCGAGGGTCACTTTACTCCGGCGGTAAAGGTGAAGGAGCGCAAGCTCGAGCAGGAACACATCTGCATGGGTTTCAAGGGCATCAACTACAGCCACGAAGACCGCTTCGCGATGTACGCGCTCAACACCCTGTTGGGCAGCAGCATGAGTTCGAGGCTTTTCCAGGAAATCCGCGAGAAGCGCGGGCTTGCATACTCGGTTTATTCATACATTACTTCGCTGAAGGATACCGGCCTCTTCGTCGTCTATGCGGGAGTAAACCCTTCAAAGGCCCCGGCCGTGGTGAAGCTCATCACGAAGGAAATATCCAAGCTGATAAAAGACGGCGTCTCGGCCGACGAGCTCGATAAGGTCAAGGAGCAGCTCAAGGGCAACATGGTGCTTGCGATGGAGAACACCTACAACCGCATGAGCCAGCTTGCAAAGCAGGAGAGCTACTTTGGCCGCAGGTATACCCTGGACGAGATACTCGCCCTGATAGAGAAGGTGGACACGAAGCAGGTCGAACGGGTTATCGAGCATTCGCTGGGCGACGGCAAGATGGCGCTTACTGCGCTGGGCCCGGTTAAAAAAGAAGACATACTAAGCGAGTTCAAGAACATCTGATGCCTGAAAAAATCAAACTCAACATAAAAAGACTGCCGTCGGGGAACGACCTGCCGCTGCCGTCGTACCAGTCCGAACACGCCTCGGGCATGGACCTGATCGCGGCCGTCGAGGGCCACCATGTTCTCGAACCGGGCAAGTGGGCGCTTATCCCCACCGGCATATCCATCGAGCTTCCAGAAGGCTGGGAGGCGCAGGTGCGTCCCAGGAGCGGCTTGGCTATGAAGCACGGCATCACCATAGTCAACACGCCCGGGACCATCGATGCTGACTACCGGGGAGAGGTCTGCGTGATCCTCATGAACCTCGGCCAGGAAGCATTTACCATAAGGCGCGGAGACCGTATCGCGCAGATGGTGCTCGCCCGCGTCTGGCAGGCCGAGATAGAAGAAGTTCGCGAGCTGTCCAACACGGAGCGCGGAAGCGGCGGCTTCGGCCACACCGGCCATTGACCGTAAAACCGGCAGAAAAAATGTCCACAAGGATTCATCTCCTACCCGAAAACCTTGCCAATAAAATCGCCGCCGGAGAGGTGGTCGAGCGGCCGTCCTCGGTCGTGAAGGAGCTTGTAGAGAACTCCATCGACTCCGGCGCATCCCGCATTTTCATAGATATCCAGACAGGCGGCAGGAAGCTCATATCCGTCTCGGACGACGGCTCCGGCATGGGGCCGGACGACGCCCTGCTCGCATTCGAGCGGCACGCCACCAGCAAGATAAAAACCGACGACGACCTGTTCGCCATCAGCACAATGGGCTTCCGGGGCGAGGCGTTGCCCTCTATCGCGTCGGTATCGCGCGTCCGCATGACGACCTGCGACGGTGCGGGAAGGCCCGGCACGCTTATCGCGATTGAGGGCGGCAAGCTCGTCGTCGTGAAGGAAGCCGGAGCGCCAAGGGGCACGCTGTTCGAGGTGCGCGACCTGTTTTTCAACACCCCGGCCCGCCTTAAATTTTTGAAGAGCCGCGAGACGGAGTTCGGCCATATCGCCGCATCCGCCGAGATAATCGCGCTCGCCCATCCCGGCATACATTTTCGGCTGACCCACGACGGCCGCGAGATACTCGACTGCCCGCCGGTCCCGCCTGCGGGAGGCATCCGCGACAGGGTGGCGCAGGTATACGGCGCGGACTTCGCAGGCAGGCTCTCCGGGGTGGATTACTCCCGCGACGGGTATTCCGTGACAGGCCTGATATCCTCGCCGAATTTCGATTTCTCGGACAAATCAAAACAGGAATTCTTCATAAACGGCAGGCCCGTCAGGAGCCTGATAATATCCCGCGCGCTGTACGACGCATACCGCTCCATGCTGATGAAAGACCGCCACCCCGGATGCGTGCTGTTCATAAATATGGACACGGCGAAGGTGGATGTCAATGTCCACCCGGCAAAGCGCGAGGTACGGTTTGCGGACAACTCCGAGGTCCAGAGGGTGGTCTATGACGCAGCCGCGTCCGCCCTTCGTAAGCTTGACGACGGGGAGCCTGACGCGCCGTTTTCGGTTTCTATCGAGGACATGAAGGGCCGCGTGCGCGATATTGTAGAGGAGTATGTCCAGGCCCCTAAGCAGGACCGTATTCCGTGGCGCGGCACTAGCATCAAAGAGCCGGTGCAGGAGAGGATGCAGTTGCCCCGGACTCCTGAGCAGCGGACGCAGCCCGAACATTACGGCGCGTGGCAGAGGCCCGCGCTTTTGCAGGTACTCGATACCTACATCCTGATGCCGGACGCCGACGGGTACATCGTAATCGACCAGCACGCCGCGCACGAGCGCATCCAGTACGAGAAGGTAAAACGCAGTTTCGGCAGGCAGGGCGCGGGCTCACAGGGTCTGCTCGTGCCCGAGAAGATAGACCTCACCGCAAGGGAGGCGTCCCTTGTCGAAGGCCTGATACCGGAGCTTGCGGCGATAGGGATAGATGTCGAGGCCTTCGGCGGCGGCAGTTTCCTGATACGCAGCAAACCTCTGTTCATGGAAAAGATTGACATCAAGGAAGTCGTACTCGGGCTGATTTCCGAGATGGAAGAGTCGGACTTAAAGGCGAAGGCCGAGGAGCTTCGTGAGAAGGTATACCAGCTTATCGCCTGCAAGAGCGCGGTCAAGGCCAATCAAAGGCTCCACCCCGAGGCGATGGCGCGGCTCATACAACAGCTTTTCGAGTGCGAGACGCCATACGCCTGCGCGCACGGCAGGCCGACTGTTATCCGTTACGGCGCAAACGAGCTTGAAAAGTTGTTCAAGAGGAAATGATTTCTAATCTACCCATAATAGTAGGGCCGACAGCTGCCGGCAAGACCGCGATAGCCATCGAGCTTGCGGAAGAAATCGGCGCGGAGATAATATCGGCCGACTCGATGCTCGTATACCGGGGCATGGACATCGGCACGGCAAAGCCGTCGGCAGGCGAACGCGCCCGCGTACCGCACCTTCTGATAGATGTGGCGGACCCGCGTGCGGATTTCTCGGTAGGGCAGTACCTTCGGCTTGCCGAAGATGCGATAGCGGATATCACCGGCAGGGGCAAAATACCCCTTGTCGTCGGCGGA
>DASXVI010000132.1:0-6724 GCA_036504315.1 Nitrospirota bacterium | reverse complement strand
TGTCCGCGGGTATCAGGTGGCGGGAAAGACGGGCACGGCCCAGAAATACGACCCCGCGATACACAAGTACTCGAAGACAAAATACTGCTCCTCGTTTGTCGGCTTTGTACCGGCGGAGGACCCGAAGATTTCGTGCATCGTGGTCATAAACGAGCCGCACGGCCAGTATTACGGAGGCCTGGTTGCGGCCCCGGTATTCAAGAGCATAGTCGAGAAGACGCTGACATACATGAGGGTGCCTACAAGGCTGCCCGAACAGACGATACTGGTGGAGAAGAGATGAGACTGATAGAGCTTCTCAGGAAAGCAGCCCTCATCGAAATAACCGGGTCACCGGACACCGAGATATCCTCTGTCGCCTACGATTCGAGAAAGGCAAGCCCCGGCGCCGCTTTCGTCGCCGTGAAGGGCGAGAAGGCCGACGGCAGGGATTTCATATCGGCGGCAATCGAAAAAGGCGCGAGCGCGGTCGTGCATGAGGGCAATATCCCTGAGAAGGTCCAGGGAGTGGCCTATGCAAAGGTGAAGGACGCGCGCAGGGCCATGGCGTTGATGGCGGCGGTGCTCCACGACCAGCCCTCGTCCAAGATGAGGCTCGTCGGCATAACCGGCACAAACGGCAAGACGACGACCGCATACCTTGTGAAGTCGATACTCGAATCCGGCGGCCGCACGGTGGGCCTGCTCGGGACGATAGGATATATCGTGGGCGGCAAGACGCTCCCCGCGCCCAACACGACGCCTGAGTCGGTAGACCTCCAGGGGCTTCTTGCCGAGATGGTCCTTGCGGACGCACGGGATGTCGTGATGGAGGTCTCCTCGCACGCGGTCGCGCTGAAGAGGGTCGCGGGCTGCTCGTTCTCCGTGAAGGTGTTCACGAACTTCACGCAGGACCACCTTGACTTCCACGGGACGATGGAGGACTACTTCGAGACGAAGAAGTCGTTCTTTACCGACTACCCTGGCGCAAATGTAATAAACATGGACGACCCGCGCGGCTTTGAGATTGCGGAAGCCGCACAGGGCACGCTGCTGACCTACGGGATAGACAACGTGTCGGACATCACCGCGCGGTACATAAAGCTGAGCTACAACGGCACCTCGTTCTCCCTCGCATTCCCGCAGGCAGAAGTCGATGTCTCGACGAGGCTTGTCGGGCGTCATAATATTTACAACATCATGGCTGCGGCCGGGGCGTGCTTTGCTCTGGGCGTATCGCCGGAAAACATAGCCGAGGGCATTGCGGGGCTTCAGGAAGTACCGGGCAGGCTGGAGAGCGTGGACGCTGGCCAGGATTTCAGCGTGCTCGTCGATTACGCGCATACCGAGGACGCCCTGTCCCATGTCCTCCATACCGCGCGCGAGTTTACCCGCGGGAGATTGATTACCGTGTTCGGCTGCGGCGGAGACCGCGACAAGTCGAAACGGCCGAGGATGGGTTTTGCGGCGGCGAGCCTTTCGGACTTCATAGTGCTTACATCCGACAACCCGCGCTCAGAGGACCCTTCCGAGATAATCGCGCACGCGGAGCACGGCATCCGCCAGCAGGGCTCGAAGAAGAAGGGCGAGACCTTCTTCGTGGTCGAAGACCGCGGTCAGGCGATAAAGTTTGCGATAGGCATGGCCCAAAAAGGCGACACGGTTGTGATTGCCGGAAAAGGGCATGAAGACTACCAGATAATAGGCGACAGGAAATTCCACTTCGACGACAGGGAAATGGCGCGTCAGGCAATAGCTGGACAACTCCCATAAACGAGGTCGACGGATAATGAAGCTGAGGACACAAGACATCCTGAACGCGACCGGCGGCAAGGAAATTTATGAATGCCCGCCCGCGTTCGAAGGCATAACGACGGATAGCAGGAAGGCCGTGAAAGGCGGGTTGTTTGTGCCGCTCATCGGCGAGAAGTTCGACGGGCACGAGTTTATAGCGCAGGCCTTTGAAGCCGGGGCGTCGGGCACTGTCGTCAAGTATTCGCATCCGGTGCTCGTCCCGTCCGGGATGGCAATAATAGAGGTCGGCGACACGCTGAAGGCGCTCCAGAACATGGCGCGGTACTTCAGGGCAAAGAGGCCGGATTTGAAGGTCGTCGGCATTACAGGCACCAACGGCAAGACGACGACCAAGGAGATGCTCGCGTCCATACTGGGCGTGAACGGGCCGGTGTTGAAGACCGAAGGCAACCTGAACAACCACATCGGCCTGCCGCTCACTATAATGAAGTTAGAGAAGGAACAGTGGGCGGCCGTAATCGAGATGGGCATGAGCGGTTTCGGCGAGATAAAACTCCTTGCCGGTATTGCCGCCCCCCAGGTGGGCATTATCACAAACATAGGCCCGGCGCACCTCGACAGCCTTGGAGATATGGCCGGGGTTGCTCGCGCGAAGGGCGAGCTGATTGAAGCGCTCCCCGAAGACGGCAGGGCGGTATTGAACCTCGACGACCCGTTCATGGCATCGATGATAGAATCGAACAGGGAGCGTGCTTATACCTTCGGGCTTAACCCCGATGCGGATTTTTCGGCTTCGGACATAAAGGAATCGTTGCAGGGCGTCTACTTCAAGATGAAGACTCCGGCGGGCTCGGTCCCGGTTTCCCTGCCCGTGATGGGCGGACACAATGTGTACAACGCGCTTGCGGCATCGGCGGCGGCGCACGCGCTCGGCATCGGGCTTGAGGGCATAAAGGGCGGCCTTGAAGGCTTCACTCCCGCGAAGATGAGGATGGAAGTCGTTGCCACGGGCGGTATAACAGTGATTAACGACGCATACAACGCGAACCCGGCATCCATGGCGGCGGCGCTTACCGCGCTTGCATCCGTGAAGGAAGGCCGGAAGGTCGCGGTGCTCGGGGATATGAAGGAACTGGGCGCGTCCGCGGATAAAGCGCATTGCGACTTAGGCAGGCTGGCGGGCGCGGATAACCTCGCGCTGCTCGTTGCGGTTGGCGAGTACGCGGGTCTGGTTGCGCGCGGGGCGGCCGAAACCGGCATGGCCGTCGAAAACATCTTCGAGCTTGGGAGCGCGGAGGAAGCGGGCAGACTGCTCTCCGGCAAGCTGCGCGACGGCGATACCGTGCTTGTCAAGGGCTCGCGCGCGATGGGCATGGAGCGCGTGGTCGAGCTTATAAGGAACAGGAGGCCGGCGGCATGATATACCACTTCCTGTACCCGCTGCACGGGCAGATACACGCGTTCAATGTATTCCGGTACATTACATTCCGGTTTGCCAGCGCGATACTGACCGCGCTTCTGATAAACTTTATATTCGGGCCGTGGGTCATCAGGAAGCTGCGGGAGCTGAAAGTCGGCCAGCAGGTCCGCGAGGACGGCCCTGCGACGCATCTCGGCAAGGCTGGTACGCCTACGATGGGCGGCATACTGATATTGATATCGGTCGTGATACCGACGCTGCTGTGGTCGGACCTAACAAACCGGTATGTATGGCTGGTGCTTGGCGCGACCTTAAGTTACGGCGCGGTCGGGTTCTACGACGACTACCTGAAGGTAGTGCGCAAAAAGACGGAAGGTCTGAAGGCCAGGTATAAGTTCGGCTGGCAGGTGCTTATAGGCTTGATTATCGGCCTGCTGCTGTTCTTCAACCCGACCGACCCGTACAAGACCGTGCTCTCGATACCGTTCCTGAAGAACTGGGTCGTGGACCTCGCATGGTTCTATGTCCCGTTCGTCGTCCTGGTGCTGGTAGGCTCCTCAAACGCGGTCAACCTCACCGACGGGCTCGACGGCCTTGCGATAGGCCTTGTGGGTATCGCGGCCTTTGCAAACGCTATACTTGTTTATGTGACGGGCAACAAGATATTTGCGGGATACCTCCAGGTGCTGTTCCTTCCGGGGGCAGGCGAACTGACGGTATTCTGCGGCGCACTCATGGGCGCGAGCATCGGCTTTCTCTGGTATAACTCACACCCGGCCGAGGTATTCATGGGCGATGTGGGAAGCCTCGGGCTCGGAGGCGCGCTCGGCATGCTGGCGGTGCTGACCAAGCACGAATTCATACTCGTAATCATCGGCGGTATTTTCGTCGTCGAGGCGATGTCGGTGATGATACAGGTGGCTTCTTTCAAAAGCCGCGGCAAGAGGATTTTCCTGATGGCGCCGATACACCACCACTTTGAAAAAGCGGGGTGGGCCGAGTCCAAAGTAATCGTAAGGTTCTGGATAGTAGGAGTGATACTGGCGCTTGTAGGGCTCTCGACCCTCAAGCTCCGGTAAGAAGCAGAAAAGCAGTGGCAGCAACCAAGAAGGCGGATTTAATGATGGGAATTATCAAAACTGTTTTGTTTTCGATGGCCGCAGTGGTCCTTTCATGCGGCATGGCTTTCGCCGAGGGCGAGGACGCGTTAAGCGTGACCGCCAAGGGCGTGGTGGTGATGGACGCGGACACCGGCCAGGTAATAATCTCGCGCAACATGGACAAGATGCTCCCGCCTGCATCTACGACCAAGGTTATGACGGCCATCCTCGCCATCGAGAAGGCGAAGCCGACCGATATCGTAAAGGTGAGCAAGCACGCCGCCGATATGTCCCCGTCGAAAGTGTACCTCCGCCGGGGAGACGAAGTTACGGTTGAGGCGCTGCTTTACTCGCTGCTCCTGAAGAGCGCGAACGACAGCGCGGCCGCCCTTGCCGAAGGCGTCGGCGGGACTGAAGACAATTTTGCGCGGATGATGACGGACAAGGCCCGTTCGATAGGCGCGTTGAATACGCACTTCAACAACGCGAGCGGACTGCCGACGGACGACCATTACACGACGGCGTACGACCTCGCGCTGATACTTCGCTACGCAATGCGGAACGAACAGTTCATGCAGATATCGTCCACAAAGTTTGCGACGCTGAACATGGGCGCAAAAGAGAAGATGCTGCTGAAAAACCATAACAAGATGCTGTGGTACTACGACGGCGCGGGCGCGGGCAAGACCGGATATACTGTTGCGGCGCGGCACTGCTATGTCGGCGAGGCCAACTGCAGCAACACGCGGCTGATCGTTTCAATCCTGCGCAGCCGCGACCTCTGGGGCGACGCGAAGAAGCTCCTCGACAAAGGGTTTGAGCTTGCGATGGCGGGCCAGACTTTAGCGCTCGCCGACACGCCGGACGAACCGGTGGTCAGCAAGGCCTCGTACCACGGCAAGCATAAGGCGCACAAGAAAACAAAAAGGTCCAGGAAGAAAAAGAGGACCTACTAATACCGGAGTATGATGAGAGATTTTAAAGGCAAAAAGGCAACGGTGGTGGGGCTTGCGAGGAGCGGCGTCGGAGCGGCAAACCTGCTGCACTCGATGGGCGCGGTTGTCACCGTAACCGACAGGCGTTCGCGCGATGAGCTTGCCGGGCAGGTCGCAAGACTCGACGAAGGCGTCCACCTTGCGCTCGGCAGCCACCCCGACGAGCTTTTTACCGGGGCCGATGTCATTGTTATTTCCCCCGGCGTCCCGCTTACCGCCCCGCACATAAAGATGGCGCTGGCCAGAGGCATAGAGGTCATGGGCGAGCTGGAGCTTGCGTTTCTTATGTCGGACACGCCGTTCATAGCGATTACCGGCACGAACGGCAAGTCCACCACGACCACGCTCGTGGGCGAGATACTTCGGGAGGCCGGGATGGACGCGCTTGTCGGCGGCAACCTCGGCAACGCCTTGACCGAAGAGCCGGAGAAGCTCACAGGCAAAGACTTCATCGTGGCCGAAGTTTCGAGCTTCCAGCTTGAGACGATAAAGGATTTCAGGCCGAAGGTGTCCGCGATACTCAACATAACGCAGGACCACCTGGACAGGTACGCGGGCATGGAAGAGTATGCAAGTGTGAAAGCCAGCGTGTTCCGCAACCAGGGCGCGGGCGACTACCTTGTCCTGAACGCGGACGATGATGCGACTTGGGAAATGCGCTCCCGCGCGAGATGCGCGGTCGTCCCGTTCTCGCGTAAATCTGAGCCGGTTGGCGGAGTATATGTGAAGGACGGCAATATCGTCAGCGCAATTTCAGGACAGCCGGAAGTAATAATCCCGGTCGCCGATGTCAAAATACTCGGCGCGCACAACCTGGAGAACGCGCTTGCCGCCGCGGCGATAACGCTTGCCGCCGGTGCGAAAGCGGATGCTGTCGCAAAGGTCCTCAGGGAGTTCACCGGGCTTGAGCACAGGCTGGAGTTTGTACGCGAGCTTGACGGCGTGACATATATCAACGACTCGAAAGGCACGAATGTAGGCGCGGTCGAGAAGTCCCTCGAAGGTTTTACCGCCCCCGTGATTCTGATTGCAGGCGGGCTGGACAAGCACAGCGATTTTGCCCCGCTCTGCCCGATAATAGCGAAGCATGTGAAGAAGCTGATACTTATCGGCAAGGCCGCGGATGTGATGGAAGAGGCGATAGGCTCGGCGGCCGAGACGGTCCGCGCGACTACTCTTGCAGAGGCGGTCGGTATCGCGAGAAATTCCGCTTCGCCGGGAGACAGCGTGCTGCTGTCGCCCGCATGCGCGAGCTTCGATATGTTCAAGGACTTCGAGGACAGGGGCAGGCAGTTCAAGGCTATCGTGAAAGGCCTGTAGAAAAGGAAAACATGTTTAGGCGCATCAGGGAGGACCGGATAATACTCATCATAACGCTCGCGCTCGTCGCGTTCGGGCTGGTGATGGTATTCTCCGCAAGCTCCGTGATGGCGATGAAAAAGTTTGACGACGCGGCCTACTTCTTCAAGAGGCAG
>DASXVI010000131.1:0-2399 GCA_036504315.1 Nitrospirota bacterium | reverse complement strand
ATTCCCTGCCGTCGAACAGAAGGTCGGTCGCATCACCCGGCATATGCCCGCCCTTGATTATAATATTTGCAGGCCCCATTTTCTTAATTATCCGCGCGGCCTTCTCGGCGTCCCTGCGGCTCTCAATCTTAATCCCGGAATAATACTCGGCCTCGTCGCGGTTGGGCGTGACGACCGTCGCGAGCGGGAACAGCTGGGTTGCGAGAGCGTCGGCCGCGTCCTTCTTAAGTAACCGCTTGCCGGAGGAGGATATCGTGACTGGGTCGATGACGAGGTTTGCCGCGCCGTACTTTGCCATAACATCCGCGACGACATCGACCGCGTCTGCGGTCAGGAGCATCCCGGTCTTGACCGCGCCGATTTCGATGTCTGCGAAAACGGCTTCGAGCTGTGCGCGGATGAAATCCGGCGGGACGGCCTTTACGGCGAATGCGGCGACCGTGTTCTGGGCCGTCAGCGCGGCGGGTACGGCCAGGCCGTAGACCCCGTACAGGGTGAACACTTTTAAGTCCGCCTGTATGCCCGCGCCGCCGGACGGGTCCGAGCCTGCAATGGTAAGAGCAGTCTTTGTCATGGGCCGATTATATTTCAGGCGGGCGCAGTAGTCAAAAGAATATGGCAATTCGGACTGGTTGCTGGTATAATCCGGGCTATGCAAGACAAGATATTCATAAGGCTCGCCATCGAAGAAGCGAAAAAGTCGCTCGAAACCGGGGATGTCCCGGTCGGGGCGCTCGTCGTGGTCGGGGGAGGAGTTATCGCAGCCGCGCACAACCAGCGGGAAGCGCTCAACGACCCGACCGCCCACGCGGAGGTGCTCGCGCTAAGGGAGGCGGGCAGAAAACTCGGCCGCTGGCGGATCCCCGAGGCCACCGTCTACATCACGAAGGAGCCGTGCGTCATGTGCGCAGGGGCGCTGATGCACGCGAGGGTCGAGAGGGTGGTATACGGCGCGCCCGACGCGAGGTTTGGGGCGGCGTGGGGCATCTACAACATCCTCGGCGACGACAGGCTCAACCATACCGCAAAGGTCACCGCCGGGGTGCTCCAGGAGGAATGCCTGGCGCTTCTTCGGGAATTCTTCGACAGCCGCAGGTAAAGGTCGGTTTCGTTTTAAAAAGGTTTTCTAAAATGCCCCATCCTTATCAGGAATTTCTTTTGCTTGTCTTAATTTAGCCCTTGACTTTGCCCCTCTTTTATAATATAAAATATGTTTCCGGCGCACGCGCACGCCGGATGCGTGTCGGCGTGTAATATTTTGCGGAGAGATGGCCGAGTGGTCGAAGGCGGTTGACTCGAAATCAACTGTGGGGGTGACTCCACCGGGGGTTCGACTCCCTCTCTCTCCGCCACTTATAGCTTTTTAGCTTAAAGGGGCGCATTTACGGCCCTGAGACCGTGCGGAGAGGTGACCGAGTGGCCGAAGGTGCACGACTGGAAATCGTGTGTACGTCCAAAAGGTGTACCGTGGGTTCGACTCCCACCCTCTCCGCCATTAGTAATAAGGGGGCGGGCGCCGCAAGCAGGCTGGCCGAATAATCCGGTCTGCCGGCTGCCCCGCCCCTTTGACTTCAGTCACCCTATGGGCCGTCCGGCCGGGTTCTGCGCGGCAGGAAACTGCGAACCCCGTCAGGTCCGGAAGGAAGCAGCGGTAAGCGGAACTTCCTGGGCGCCGCAGGTCAGCCTGGCCAGACGACCCTTACGATGCCTGAAGCCCTGGAAGTTACCCTCGCAGATGTTGCAAGCAGGATATCAGGGTCCCCCCGCTTGAACACCAAGCCAAGCTGAAGCAGTGGAGCGAAAAGGATGAGCTATACCGTTCTGGCCCGCAAGTGGCGTCCCCAGCAGTTTGAGGATGTCGTCGGTCAGACCCATGTATCCAGAAGCCTTATGAACGCCCTGCGGATGGGAAGAGTGGCACACGCCTTCCTTTTCTCGGGAACGAGGGGGGTCGGCAAGACCACCACGGCCCGGATACTCGCGAAGGCGCTAAACTGTGAAAAAGGCCCCACCCCGTCGCCATGCTGCGAGTGCAGCTCCTGCAAAGAGATTACGCAGGGCAACTCCGTAGATGTCATAGAGATAGACGCCGCATCCAACACCAGCGTCGACAACATCCGAGACCTGAACGAAAATGTAAAGTACGCCCCGGCCCGGAGCCGCTACAAAGTCTATATAATAGACGAAGTGCATATGCTCTCGACATCGGCCTTCAACGCGCTTTTAAAGACGCTCGAAGAGCCGCCGTCCCATGTGGTTTTCATTTTCGCCACGACGGACGCGCACAAGCTCCCGGCCACCATACTCTCGCGGTGCCAGCACTACGACTTCCGCAGGGTTACGAAGGACGGGATCAAGGCGCACCTCCGGTCGCTCTGCGACAAGGAAGGCATAAAGGC
>DASXVI010000130.1:0-11688 GCA_036504315.1 Nitrospirota bacterium | reverse complement strand
GAAATCTTTTTGACGGGGCTGTCGTTGCGCACGATTATACCGCCTGCGGACTTGCTGCCGTACTTGCCGTTAACGTCGCCCGCGAATATCTCGACCCCGTAGTTCTTGTTGAGGATGACATACAGCAGAGAGTTCGTGTGTGTGAAGTCGACCTTCTTTTCACGGACGGCCTGCTCGAAATCAATTGTGTCTATTGTGACGGGGACTACGTTCAGGTCCAGCTTTTTCGATAGATACTCGCAGAAGGGCTTGAACCGGGCTTCGGTCTCCTCGCGGCTGTTGCAGATCATGAAACCCATCCGCACCGTCTGTTTTCCGGAACGGTCGGCCGGGGCTTTGCCGGTTTTCGAGCAGCCCGCCATAAGCGGAATTGCCAGCGCAAGGATAAAAACCAGTTTCAATAATGTAAATGTTAGTATATCAAAACTAAAACTGCGCGCAAGCCGCTCCTTATCTGATACTGAAGATGATTTTATAATTAATACATGCATTTACTGATTTCCTCCTGAGAACTTAAAAAACTAATCCTTCGGGTAGACTTTATCGTTTGAATATAAATGCAATATATATGCCTATGCCATGTTTTTTAAAGGTGGCAGTCCAGTATACCTTCTGAATACCAGGAAGGGCAACGGAATAATTAGGCTCACCTGTTGACACGAACTCCCCGAAAGAGTTAATATAGCAATCGCGCAGAGAGACCATTCGCGCGGCCATCGAGACCGGAGGTAACATGAAAAAGACTTTCGTCCTTGACACAAATGTACTTCTGCACGACCCCAATTCAATCTTTTCCTTTAAAGACAACGATGTAGTAATCCCCATTATTGTTATCGAGGAGCTTGACAAGTTTAAGAAGGGTCTCGATGAAATAGGGAGAAATGCCAGGCAGGTGTCAAGGCATCTTGACGAGTTGAGGCTGAAAAACAAGCTTTCTCAGGGTGTTAACCTTGACAACGGCGGTACTCTCCGGGTGGAGCTTAACCACCAGAACGAACCCTGCCCGATACCGGACGACCTTGCAATCTCGATGGCCGACAACAGGATACTCACCGTGTCGCTGTGCCTGGCGAAGGAGCCCGACAGTATTGTAGTCCTTGTAACGAAGGACACCAACCTGAGGATTAAGGCGGACGCCGTCGGCTTGAATACAGAGGATTACGAGACCGACTCAATCGACATATCGGAGCTGTATTCAGGCGAAGTCGAACTCGAGGTAACCACCGCCGAGATAACCGAATTCTTCGACAAGGGCGGGCTTATCGTACCCGATGGGGCCTATTACCCGAACCAGTTCGTGTTCATAAAAGACAACATAAATCCGAACCACACGGCGCTGTCGAAATACAGCAAAAAGAAGAGGTCGCTGGTCCCCCTGCTATCCACAAAGCAGGGAGTGTGGGGCCTGACAGCCCGCAACAAGGAGCAGACATACGCCCTGGACCTCCTGATGGACAACGATGTAAAGCTGGTCACGCTTGTCGGGATGGCCGGGACGGGAAAGACGCTGCTTGCGCTTGCCGCGGGACTGGAGAAGACCGTGGAGGAGCGCGAGTACCAGAGGCTGGTGGTTTCCCGGCCGATATTCCCGCTGGGACGCGACTTGGGCTTCCTGCCGGGCGAGGTGGAGGAGAAGCTTCGCCCCTGGATGCAGCCGATATTCGACAACCTCGAATTTCTTATGGGAGGGCCTGCCGGCGAGGGCGGCGGCAGAGGGCGCAAGCGCGACTACCACGGCCTGGTGGACCTTGGGATGCTGGAGCTGGAGCCGCTCACCTATATCCGCGGACGCAGCATGCCGAACAGGTTCCTTATCGTGGACGAGGCCCAGAACCTGACCCCGCACGAGATCAAGACCATAATCACCCGCGCAGGAGACAACACCAAAATAGTCCTGACCGGCGACCCGTACCAGATTGACAACCCGTATATAGACTCGTCCTCAAACGGCCTCACATATGTGGCCGAGAGGTTTAAGGCGGAAGCTATTTCCGGGCATATAACCCTGAAGAAAGGCGAGCGTTCCAGGCTTGCCGAGCTTGCGGCCTCCCTCCTTTAGGAGGGCTGGAAAAAGAGAGCTTGACTTTGAATATACAAAAAATTTATAATTTAAGACGCGTTATTTTATTTGAGGAGGTTTGATGGCGGCTCTTTACGGCATTATGATTGTCTTAGGCGTCGTTGCGCTCGGCTGGGGGTTCTGGGCTGCGCACAACCTGAAGAAGCCGCTCGACCTCGTCGGCTCACTTGTAATAATCGCGGGCTTTGTAACGGCGCTTCTCGGCACACTGCTCGTATGCGTGCCGGGTTTTTTCTCCTGAGGTATTTGCAATGATAAAGAACAAGGGTTTGCGGTTTGCGGCCGGCGCCGCGGTGCTGCTTTTTATTATGGTCGCGATGGTGTGGATAAAGACCTACGCCTACGGCCACGGGCAGTTCGTGGACGGAGAGAAGGCCTTCAAGGCCAACGACCTGAAGACCGCCGTTACGGACTACGAGACCGCGATACATATGTACACTCCTTTCGGCGGATATGTAGACGCATCGGCCGCAAGGCTATGGGAGATAGGCCAGGGTTATGAAAATGTGGGGGACTACGATTGGGCGCTTATCGCGTACCGGTCGCTCCGCAGCAGTTTTTACGCCGTCCGCAGTTTTTACACTCCCGGCCAGGGCTGGATAGAGCGGACTGAAAAGCAGATAGATGCCGTGCTGGAGAAACAGAAGGCACAGAACATGAATACGAAAGGTCAGGCCGCTCCCGCCAAAACGGAAGCCGCGGCCCCAGCGTCTAAATGAATAAAGTACTCTACGGCGTTACCCTTTTTCTTTACTTTCTTGCGTCATTCCATTACCTGCTGTACCTCATCAACCAGAGGGAGAGCATAGGCAAAGTCTGCCGCATAACGGCCATAGCCGGCTTCGCCATGAACACGCTGGCGATGCTGCACCTGACTTTCTATTCAGGCCATGTCCCGCTTACCAACCTTCGCGAGTCGCTGTTCTTCATGTCCTGGGCGATAATGTTCATCTACATTATCCTCGAATACAGGATGAAGGTTATAGTGATGGGCGCTTTCATCGTGCCGTTGGCCTTCCTTTGCATGCTCGTATCCGTTACATTGCCGGAGCCGTCGGTCATCGTGCCGGCATACCTTAGCAGCGCATGGCTCGGCGTGCATACCTCGTTTGCGTTCCTCGCATATGCGGCGTTCACCATCTCTTTCGCCACAAGCGTGATGTATATTATCCAGGAAAGGCAGTTGAAGCACAAGCATCCGGGGACTTTCTACCACAGGCTCCCGCCGATAGAGATGCTGGACGAACTGGCCTACAAAGGCATAGCGCTCGGCTTCCCGCTGCTTACGCTTGCGATAGTCACCGGGGCGATATGGGCCAACTCGGCCTGGGGCCAGTACTGGGGTTGGGAGCCGAAGGAGATATGGGCGCTCATCACATGGTTTATTTATGCCGCGTACCTGCATATGAGGTTAGTCGCCGGTTGGCGCGGCCGCAAGGCCGCATACCTGGCGATAGCCGGGTTTGGTATAGTCATGTTCACCTTCCTGGGCATTACCCTTCTTCTGCCCGGGAAGCATGCTTTTAAATAATTAAGCACGCTATCAAATAAAAGAAGCAACGGTACTAACAAAATGAACATTGTCGTAGTAGGTTTGAGCCACAAGACGGCCTCGGTCGAGGTCAGGGAAAAACTTTCGTTCCAGGCCGCCAGGATTCCGGACGCGCTGGCCTGCATGGGCAAGCTGGAACAGGTGAGCGAACACCTGATACTTTCGACCTGCAACAGGGTCGAGTCTTACGCGATTGCAAAGGACGCCGATATCGGCGCCGAAAAGATCAAGGACTTTTTCCTCGATTACCACGGGCTGACGGGCGACGTATACAGGGACAGCCTGTATTCATATGGCGGCCGCGAGGCAGTGCGCCATATCTTCAGGGTTGCGGCAAGCCTCGACTCGATGGTGGTCGGAGAGCCGCAGATACTTGGCCAGTTAAAAGACGCCTTCGACAACGCGCTCAACCACAAGACGACCGGCGTCGTCATGAACCGGCTGATGAAGAAGACCATCTCGGTCGCCAAGAGGATACGGACCGAGACGAAGATCGCCGAGTCGGCCGTGTCCATCAGCTTTGCCGCGGTAGAGCTTGCAAGGAAGATATTCGGCAACCTCGAAGGCAAGTCGGTAATGCTTGTAGGCGCAGGCGAGATGGCAGAGCTTGCGGCGCGCCACCTCATGAACAACGGCGTCAAAAGCGTCATGGTGGCGAACCGCACATTTGAGCGAGCGGTCGACCTTGCCAAGGAGTTCGACGGCCAGCCGGTCAAGTACGACGAGCTGTTTACCGAGATGGTCCATGCCGACATAGTTATCGCATCTACCGGCGCGGCCCACTACATAATCACCCACGACGACATGGCGAAGGTGATCAAGGAGAGGAAGAACAAACCGGTGTTCCTCATCGACATAGCTGTCCCGAGGAACCTCGACCCGGGCATCAACAAGATAGACAATGTATACCTCTACGACATCGACGACCTGTCGTCCGTCGTCGAGTCGAACATAAAAGAGCGCCAGAAAGAGGCCGACCTCGCAGAAGAGATAATAGACCAGGAAATCGAGATTTTCATGTCCTGGCTCCGCTCAATCGATGTCGTCCCGACGATTGTGGCGATCCGCGAGAACGCCGAGAGGGTGCGTAAGGCCGAGCTGGACAAGGCGCTCTCCAAAATGGGCGACATTACCGAGAAGCAGAAGCGGCAGGTTGAAAGCCTTTCCCAGGCTATCGTCAACAAGCTCTTGCATAACCCGCTCATAACCCTGAAGCAGAGTGCGAACCTCCCGGAGGGCAGTACCCGAATCGAGGCCGCAAGGGCGCTCTTCGGCATTTCCGAGGAGGAGCCTGAAGATGGGACCACGCATGAGGAAGCGGCGGGAACGACCGAGGTCGAGAAGGCTTAAGCCGTAATAATCAGCTGGCGGAAGCAGGGTTATCTGTACCTCATCAAAGGCGCGTCTTAGTCCTGATGGATTGCAGATAATACTGCTTCCGCCAGTTTGGATATTGAAACCTGATGAAAGGGGAAAAATAAATTGGCTGAAAGAGACAGGATTGTAATAGGGACGCGAGGCAGCAAGCTCGCCCTCTGGCAGGCGGAATTCGTGCAGAGGGAACTGATGAAGGCCTGTCCGGGCAAGGAGGTCGTCCTCGAAAAGATAAAGACAACGGGCGACATGATACTGGATGTGCCTCTCGCGAAGGTTGGCGGCAAGGGCCTGTTCGTGAAGGAGATAGAAGAGGCGATGCTGGACGGCAGGGTAGACCTGGCCGTGCACAGCATGAAGGATGTGCCTACATTGTTGCCGGACCCGCTCCACCTCATCTGCATGGCGGAGCGTGAGGACCCGCGCGATGCGTTCCTGTCCCGCGACTGCGAGAAGTTCACCGACATGCCTCATGGCGGCAGCCTCGGGACCAGCAGCCTCCGCCGCCAGTGCCAGTTGATGGCCGTCCGCCCGGATATAAAGATAGAGCAGCTTCGCGGCAACCTCGACACGCGCATCAGGAAGATGCAGGAGGGCCTGTTCGACGCCATAATCCTTGCCGCCGCCGGCATCCGCAGGCTCGGCTGGGGCGAACACATAAAGGAATATATCGAGCCAGAGATATGCCTCCCGGCCATCGGGCAGGGCGCAATCGGGATTGAGTGCCGCAAGGACGACGGATGGATGAACGAGGTCCTGATGAAGGCGCTCATGCACCAGGAGACGTTCGACTGCGTCAAGGCCGAGAGGGCGCTTCTAAGAAGGCTCGAAGGCGGCTGCCAGGTGCCTATCGCGGCTTACGCGAGGCTGGTGGACGGCGGCCGGAACATGCTGATACAGGGCCTCGTCGGGAGTCTCGACGGCAAGACCCTTTTAAAGGAAACTGTAACCGTCGCGCGCAAGGACGGCCAGGCTGGCGGCAACGAGCTGGCCGAGAAGCTGCTCTCCCGCGGCGCCGACGTTATACTCAAGGAAATATACGGCAAGGATGTAACAGGTTATTAAGACTGGAAGGGGAGGGCTCTTTATGAAAGCTGTGCAGATATTTCTTACAGCTGTGTTTTTAATGTCGGCGTCGGTCTGTGCCGGTACGGAAACCGCGGCCGTTCAGGACCCCGCTCCGGTTGTCCAGTCGTCTCAGCCGGTGGCAGCCCCGGCGGCGCCAGGCAACATCGAAAATAAGAAGCCTGAAGCGTCGAAGGAGGATGAGGCGCGGAGCCTTATAATACGCGGCCTTGCAATGATACAGCATGGGCGTTTTAAGACCGCGGAGGATTCCTTCAACCAGGTGATCCAATTAGTTCCCGACAGCTATTTTGCGCGGATTTACCTGGGCAGCGTTAAACTCAAGCTTAAAGAATACCTCAATGCGATAAAATATTATAATGAAGCCAAAAAGATCGACCCGAAGAAGGCGAACGCGTATGACGGGTTGATGGAGGTCTATGAGACGCTGGCCGTTTATCCCAACGCAATAAAGGTTGGTGAGGAAGGCCTTGAGAACGGCGTAGACCCTCTGGATATGAACAGTTATCTGGGCTGGCTGCATTATCTGTACGGGGACATGAAAAAAGCCGAGGAGGCCGATAAGAAGGCGCTCGCCCTGAAAGACAAGGAAGTCTCGGTAATGAATAACCTGGGACTGGTATATTTCACCATGGGACGCTACCAGGACGCGCTCGACCTCTTCAATAAGGCAAGGTCGCTCAATTCTGCAGGCCAGATGGCGCCTTTCTTTGCATCACTCGCGTACAACCGGCTCGATAAATTCGACGATGCTGTAAAAGCGATGCAGGAAGCCAAGGACCGGGACCCCAGGTTTACATGGGATAAAGCCCTCGGTTACGCCGGGACATACTATCCGCACGGCGACCCTGGCCGCATCGAACCGATCCTCAAAAAGATAGGCTTGACGGAGCCGAAGATTGAGCAGCCGGAGCAGCCGGAGCAGGCGCCAGCGCCAGCCCAGAAGGCTGACGACAAGACGGATGCCAAGCCTGAGGTGACACCCGATAAGGCTGACAAGAAAGCGGAATGACGGATGCTGGCACAAGGCCGCTTAACGGCGTGAGGGTGGTAGTGACGAGGGCTGCGGAGCAGGCCGGAGAGTTTTCGGGAAAACTGCGCGAGGCAGGCGCGGAAGTCGTCGAGCTTCCCACTATATTGACCGTGCCGGTTAATGACTACTCTGCGCTCGACGGAGCGCTCTTGAGTCTTGGTTCGTTTGATTATATTGTATTTACGAGTTTCAATGCGATAAAATATTTCTTTCAGCGCGCAGAAGCCATCGGCGCTAGTCCAGACCTTTCAGGCCTGGAGGTCATTGCGGTGGGGCCGAAAACCGCAAGGGAACTCGACAGGCGCGGGGTCAGGATTTCCATAGTCCCGGCGGAGTTCAGGCAGGAAGGCGTTATTGCCGAGCTTGAGAAGCGCGACCTGCACGGCAAGAGATTTTTATACCCAAGGGCAGAGGAAGCGCGCGAGGCGCTGCCCGAATGTTTGCGGGATATGGGCGCGGATATTCTGGTTGCGCCAGCTTACAAGACCGTCGCGCCGGATGCCGACCCCGAAGGCCTCAGGGTTATATTTTCAGGCGGCGGCCAGTGTTTTATCACATTTACCAGCTCGTCCACCGTAAAGAATTTTGCGGCTATGGCGGGCAGTTTGCTAAGTGAGCTCATCGGCAATGTTAAGGTTGCCTGCATCGGGCCCGTTACCGCAAAGACCTGCGAGGAGCTTGGTCTTTCAGTATCGGTGATGCCGGACGACTATACTGTCGATGCGCTTTTTCGTTCAATTACCGAGGCAGTAAAAAAAGAAAGGACCGCAGGATGATCCAGGTTACCGAAAAAGCGCTGTCAGAATTCAAGAAAGTATTGGACATCGAGGAGAACAAGGGCCTCGGCGTAATGATAAAGGCCTCGGAGGGCAAGTCTTGCTGCTCGTCATGCGGCCCCAGCTACGAGATGGATTTGGTCGAGCAGGGAGACGAAGGCGACGTCGAACTCGTCCTCGGAGGCGTAAAATTCTTCACCAACGACGCAAGCCTCGAGCTGATGAAGGGCCTTGAGGTAGACTTCATGGAGGAGCACGGCTTCTTTATCAAGGACGACAACGAGGAAGGTTGCGGCTGCGGCGGCGACCACGGCGGTTGCTGCGGTTAAGGAGAAAAAATGGCAGAAAAGCCTTCAAACCCCCAGGGCGTCCCGCCCGCGTTGACATTCGAAATCCGGCCCGAGGTTGAAGGCGGCGTGTATTCGAATGTCGCGAGCGTTGTACACAACCCCAACGAGTTCGTGTTCGACTTCGCCGCCATCCTTCCCGGCAAGGATTCCGCGAGGGTGCAGGCAAGGGTGATTACCACGCCCGGCCATGCGAAGCAGTTCCTTGCGGCGCTGGCCGAAAATGTAGCGGCATACGAGCAGAACTTCGGAGAGATAAGCCAGGCTCAGCAGCTTCCGCCCGGCCCCCAGACGATACATTAATCTTTCACCACAGAGGCGCAGAGTCACGGAGAAAGGCAGGAGAAAGACCACTGACATTCTCAGGTTTTAAACATGAAAATGTTTTTGGCTATGGTTTTCTCTCAGTGTCTTTGTGCCTCCGTGGTAAATTCTTTTAAGGAGGTTAAATAATGTTCTTCCCGGCATACAGGGCACGCCGCATGAGGGCTGGCGAAACGATGAGGCGTATGGTCCGCGAGACTATACTCACTCCGGCCGACTTTATCCTCCCGCTCTTTGTCTGCCACGGCAACGGCATCAAAAAGGAAATATCCTCGATGCCCGGCAACTACCAGATGTCCGTGGACAACATCGTGAAGGAGTGCAGGGAAGTCAAGGCCCTCGGCATTCCGGCCGTCATACTCTTCGGCATACCCGCGAAGAAGGACTCGAAGGGGTCAGAGGCTTATGCCGACAACGGCATAGTCCAGATTGCCATCAAGGCCATAAAGGACGCCGTGCCCGAACTGATGGTCATCACGGATGTCTGCCTCTGCGAGTATACCGACCACGGCCACTGCGGCATAGTCAAGGGCGAAGAGATATTGAACGACCCGACCGTCGAGCTGCTCGCGCGCGAGGCGCTCTCCCACGCGAAGGCCGGCGCGGATATGGTAGCACCGTCCGACATGATGGACGGCCGCGTAGCCGCAATACGGGAGACTCTCGACGAGAACCATTACGGCGACACGCCGATAATGTCCTATGCGGTAAAGTACGCCTCCGCGTTCTACGGCCCGTTCCGTGAGGCGGCGGAGTCCACGCCGTCCTTCGGCGACAGGCGCAGCCACCAGATGGACCCGGCCAACTCGCGCGAGGCTATGCGCGAGGCGGAGCTCGACATAGACGAGGGGGCCGACATAATCATGGTGAAGCCCGCGCTTCCATACCTCGACATTATCTACCGCCTGCGAGACAACACTGATATGCCGATAGCGGCGTACCATGTTTCCGGCGAGTACGCGATGGTTATGGCCGCGGGCCAGCTCGGCTGGATGGACGCCCAGCGGGCGATGATGGAGTCGCTGACCTGCATCAAGCGTGCGGGGGCCGACATCATACTCACCTATTATGCAAAAGAAGCGGCGAAGCTGCTGAACAAGTAAGCGGTCTGTTTGGATGATTATTCGGGGGAGGGCGAATGCCCTCCCTCGTCATTTGTGGACGGGTGAAATGGAACGAAGAGAGGGAGTGTTAAACGGCGGCAAGGTCTGCTGGCACGAGGCGGGAGAGGGGTTCCCGCTGCTGCTCGTGCATGGGGCTGGCGCGACCGGGAGGGTGTGGCACAGGCAGATCGGGCCGTTCTCTGCGAGTTTTCGCGTCATAACGCCGGACCTGCCGGGCTTTGGAGGCACAGACTCAGGCAGCGTGCGCGCAGTCAAGGACTATGCGGGTTTTCTCTCGGATTTTATGCTCATGCTCGGTATACCGCGCGCGCATATGGCCGGAAGTTCCATGGGCGGGTGGGCCGCCTGCTGGTTTGCGGTACTGCATCCCGAAATGGTAGGGCGGCTGGTGCTCATATCGCCGCCCGGAATTCGCCGGGCCGACAACCCTCCGATGGGGTTGGACGGCGTAATCAAGGAGATCGAGGCGGGGTACGCGCGCGCTTTGTCGGCGGTCAACACATCCGTATCCAACCCTTCGGCAGAGCTTGCCAAGGCTGTCGCCACGATGCGCATGCTCGAAGCCGAAGGCGGGCTGGAGTTTAACTTCGAGGGCCATCTGCGGGAGATAAAGGCTAAGACCCTTGTTATTTGGGGGACCGAAGACAGGCTGGTCCCTGTTTCTTATGCGGATATATTCAAAGCAGGCATACCGGACTCGGAACTGAAGCTCGTCAAGGGCGCCGGCCATATGAGTTTTGTGGAGAAGCCCGCGACCGTGAACGAAATGATACTCCGGTTCCTGGACGGGAGGGAAGATTGACCAGTCTGATTCTGGCGTCGGCATCGCCGAGGCGAAGAGAACTTCTCGAACAGGCGGGCATAGAGTATATTGTCGACCCCGCAGGTATCGACGAGTCTGAGGTCCCCGGTGAAACGCCCGAACAGCATGTTGTGAGGCTTGCGCTTGCGAAGGCCTTTGCCGTTGCGTTGAAATATGGAGAGGGCCTTGTGCTGGGGGCCGACACCGTCGTTGTCGTGGACGGAGAGATACTCGGCAAACCTGTTGACGCGGAGGATGCGGCCCGGATGTTGAAAAGTCTCTCAGGCCGTACCCATACGGTGTTGACCGGCATAGCGCTGGTTGACGCAAAGGGCGGGTCAGCGAGAAGCGCTGTTGAATCCACTGAAGTAGTCTTCAGCGGTATGTCGGACAAGGATATCGAGGACTATATAAATACGGGTGAGCCTATGGACAAGGCAGGCGCGTACGGTATACAGGGCCGCGCGGCTATATTTGTCGAAAAGGTGGAAGGCTGCTTCTTTAATGTTGTGGGACTTCCGCTGTCGAGGCTGCAAAGGCTCCTGAAAGAATTTCCCGCCTAAAGAAGTACCATCTGCGCAAACGCGACCGCAAGGACTATCAGCTCGGGTACCAGCATCAGCCGGAATATCGGTATAAACTCGGCATTGAAATATTCCTTTGTCAGCACAAGGCAGAGGTGGACGGGCGAGAACATAACGCCTGCGAACCCGGACGCATACGCAAATGCGAGCATGGACAGGTCCGGGGTCGTCCCGCCGATGAGCGGGAGTATCAGAGGGAATGTCACCCCGACGAACGCAAGCGTGATCCCGGTTATCATGCCCACCAAAAACGGCAGGATGAACAACACCGCTTCTACCGGGACCCCGGTAGACTGGAAGAAGGCCGGGAGGTTGTTCACCGCGCCGGATCCCTCCATTACCCCCTTGAACACATTTACGCCCAGCACCAGCAGGAGCGTCTTGACGGATATGCTCTCTTTGAGCGTGGCCCAGATCCTGGACGGCGAGTACTTGAAATAGACGAACAGTGTTGCGACGACTATTATCATCGCAAGCGATATGTCCACCTTCAGTATCATAACCATCAGCATTACTGCGAGTATCGGGCTGAAGCAGATTACCGCCGAACGCATATCGGCGAGCTTGCCTTTGCTCGTAAGCTTTGTGCCTTCCGTACCGACGTCC
>DASXVI010000129.1:0-4399 GCA_036504315.1 Nitrospirota bacterium | reverse complement strand
ATCCGTCGTATATGGCAAGGGCGCAGATTGCGGCCTCAATAGCACCGGTGGCCCCGAGCGGGTGGGCGTGGTAGGGCTTCGTCGCGCTGATGGGGATGTCCCTGCCCGCCTCGCCGAATGCCAGGACCACCGCAGCCGTCTCGTTTTTGTCGTTCATCTGGGTCGAGCTTCCGTGGGCGCTGATATAGCCGAGCTGCTCCGGCCTGATACCCGCCTGCTTCATCGCGATATTTATCGCGTCCGCCGCGCACTCGCCGTCGTCGCGGGACGATGTCATGTGGTATGCGTCGTTTGTCAGGCCGTACCCCAGTACCTCGGCATAGACCTTCGCGCCGCGGGTTTGGGCGTGCTCCAGAGACTCCATCACCATGACCGCCGAACCCTCGCCCATGACAAAGCCGTCGCGGCCGGAATCGAACGGGCGGCAAGCGCCCGCCGGGTCGTCGTTGCGGGAACTCATGGCGCGAATCAGCGTGAATGACGCGAATGTCAAGGGTGAAAGCGGCGCTTCGGCCCCGCCCGCGAAAATCACATCCGCGCGGCCCGTGCGTATCATCTCGAACGCCTCGCCGACGGCGATCGTCCCGGAACTGCATGAGTTTGAATTTGTAATGTTGGGGCCTTTGAGCCCCAGTTCGATGGCTATCTGGCTGGAGCCTGCCGCGCCGAACACCTGAAGGGCGAGGTTGGGGTTTACCGACTTAAGCCCGTTCTGCATGAACAACACATGCTGATCCTCGGCGAGCGCAGTGCCTCCAAGAGCGGAGCCCATCACGACCCCCGCATGGGAAACCTTGGCGGGGTCGAGCCCGGCGTCCTCGGCGGCCATCCTCGCGGATACCACCGCAAACTCCGAAAACCTGTCCATCCTCTTCACGGCTTTTCTCGATATGAAATCGGCCGATGAAAACCCATGCACCTCGCCCGCTACCTGCGAGCGAAAACCTGACGCGTCGAAGCGGGTGACGGCGCCTATCCCGGAGAGGTTTTTTCTCAAGCCTTCGCGCAGGCCGTCAACGCCCAAGCCTATCGTGGTGACGGCGCCGATGCCCGTAATTACGACCCTTCTTGTCAAACCGTCCCGCCTTCCACAATCCGCTTTATGCAAGCGAGCGTTTTGCCCGCTATATAATGGACGAAGAATTTCCCTATTATGTATTTTGCAGCGAACGGCCCGATGACGGGCCAGTCCGGGGAAAACTCATGCCAGATTTTTACCTGAGTGACCGGTCCGGATGCCGTGTCCTCCTGCCAGATATCCCACTCGACATACATGCCCTTAGTCGGGCCGCCGATGTGCCGGAATATGATGCGCAGCTGCTCCGGCCTCGGCTCCTGTATGGAAGTCCACTTGACCGGGATGAAGTTGCGGCGGGCCGCCATCTCAACGACGCGGAAGTCGCCCTCCTGCCGGATGAGTTTCACCCAGCGGTAGTGCGGAAGTATTTCCGGCCAGCGCATCACATCTTCCGCGAGTTCATAGACCTTCGCGGCGGGGCCTTTTATAGTTATCCGGTTTTCGGTGTACATATATATTTAATGCTATTTAATGCGCTCGGGTATCCCTCCAAGCCGGGGCAAACGAAAACTAATACCCGGTTGCAGCCATGCCCTGCTTTACGCCCTCGCAGGACTTGTCGAACGCCTCCTGCTCCTCGGGCGTAAGCTTCAGCGGGATTATGACCTCCGCGCCGTCCTTGCCGAGCTTTACCGGCACGCCGGAATAAACGCCGCTCTGGCCGTACATGCCGTCGAGCCATACCGAACACGGCAGCACCTTCTTTGTGTCGCGGATAATGGCCCCGGCCATCTCTGCCGCAGCCGCGCCGGGCGCATAGAACGCGCTCCCGGTCTTGAGCAGGGAGACTATCTCGGCCCCGCCGTTTTTGGTGCGCTCGACAAGTTCCTTCACGCGGTACTCCGGCATAAGCTCGGAGATCGGCACGCCGCCTGCAGTGGAATAGCGCACAAGCGGCACCATCGCATCGCCGTGCCCGCCAAGCACGAATGCGTGCGTGCTCTCGACCGAGACGTCAAGCTCGGCGGATATGAACGCGCGGAAGCGGGCGGAATCCAGCACGCCGCCCATGCCCAGCACACGCTCCTTCGGGAAGCCGCTGACCTGGGCCGCGACGTATGCCATCACGTCCATCGGGTTAGTCACGACTATTATTACGGCATTGGGAGAGAACTTCACGGCCTGCGTGGTAACACCCGCGACGATCTTCGCATTTGCCGCAAGCAGGTCGTCGCGGCTCATGCCCGGTTTCCTGGCGAGGCCCGCAGTTATGATAACGACATCCGAGTCGTGGGTGAACTCGTACTCGTTCTCGCCCATCACCTTCACGGACGAGCCGAGTACCGGGGTCATCTCGAGCATGTCGAGGCCCTTGCCCTGCGGTATGCCCTCGACCACATCTATGATGACTACATCGCCCAACTGCATCTCTAAAAGCCTGTGCGCGCAGGTCGCGCCGACATTGCCCGCGCCTATTACCGAAATTTTGCTTCTGCCTCTCAAAGTAACGCCTCCTTGTGAGTTATCAGTATAACGAAAGAACCCTAATATAGCAAAACGCTACGCACGTATGGGGAACCGTCCAGCCGGGCCGCCGCATTAGGGCCAGCCTTTGGCTGACTCCCGAAGAACGGCGTCCCGTTGTACGCTCACCCATCCTGCGACCATTATGGAAACTATTTTATGGTTTGGTTATCTTGAGGCTCGCGATTTTGCGGTCCTCCATCTCGAGGACCTCGAACTTCAGGTCGCGGAACTTGAGGGTCTCGCCCGGACGCGGCATCCTGCCGAACAGCCCGAACAGAAAACCGCCGATGGTGTTGAAATCTTCCGACTCAATTTTCAGGCCAATCTGGTCGCTCACCTCGTCGAGGTCGGCCTGGCCCGCAACCACGAAGGTCTTCTCGTCCACTATCTGGACTTCGTTCTCTTCGCGGTCGAACTCGTCCTGGATGGAGCCGACGATCTCTTCCATCAGGTCTTCGAGCGTGACAAGTCCCGCCGTGCCGCCGTATTCGTCGATGACTACGACCATCTGGAGCTTCTGCTTCTGCATCACGGAGAGAAGCTCTTTTATCTTCTTCGTCTCCGGGATGAAAAACGCCGGGCGCATCATCCTCTTTATCGAGCTGTCATGGTCGATTTCTCCCTTGGCGAGTCCTACGAGGATGTCCTTGACATAAAGTACGCCGAGTACCTCGTCCACCGAGTCTTCTATTACAGGGTATCGTGAGTGGCCGTGCTCCGCGACAAGGTCGAGCGCCTCGGAAACCCTGGCGTCTTCCGTTATGCTGACAATCTCTGTCCTCGGCCTCATGGCCTCGACGGCAAGCGTATCGCCGAACTCAAACACCTTGTGCAGCATCGCCTTTTCCTCGATGTCCAGAGCGCCCTCTTCCTGGCCGATGTTAATAAGCGTGCGTATTTCCTCTTCGGTAACAAACGGGGATTTCTCGATGTTTTTGCCGACAAAACGGAGGAGGGCGTTTGTTACCCGCGTGAACAACCATACGAGCGGGTGCATCAGCGCTACGATGGCTTCCATCGGCTTTGCGACAAGGAGCGCTATTTTAGCCGAGTTCGAAGCCGCGAAGGTCTTTGGCGCAATCTCGCCGAACATGACTATGATGGCCGTCATAACTACGGAAGCGATTATCGTGATGCCCTCCTGGCTGGGGAACAGCGAGAAGGCAAGCGCGGTCCCTATCGACGACGCAAGTATTATAAAAAAGTTTTCCGTCAGAAGTATCGTGCCGAACAGGCGGTCGTGCTCTTCACGAAGGCGTGCGACCGCCTTTGCGGAACGGTCACCCTTTTCGACGAGGTTTCGTATTTTGAGCCTGCTGACCGAGATGAGCGAGGCCTCCGAGCTTGAGAAGAAGGCGACGCATAAGATACACAAGACGATTATAATGATACTCAATACCGGGTCGGGGTGGGCTAAAGGCAGAGATTCCATCTATTCCTCGAAGTTAGTTAAACAAATCGAGGGCGCAACCAGCGCGCCCCCGCTTTTACTAACCCTTATTGTATCAGAATTTAGAGAGAAATCAATAAATTTGCATCAAGATGCCATCTTGAAGCCAGCCGCCGCTTCTTTCAGGCTGTCGGCAACCTGGTCCAGGTTCTTTACATCTTCTATGACGTCGGCGGCCATACATTCCATCTCTTCGGCAATCTTGGATGTCTTCTCTATGTTCCGCGCAATCTCACCCGCCGTAGCGGACTGCTCTTCCACCGCTGCGGCAATCTGCCTCATCTGGTCGAGCGTCTCCTGTACGGCGGAGACGATATTTCCGAGCGACCCGCCGACCTCTCGGATAAAAGCCTCTGCTTTGTCTACTTCGCCGGAGGTCTCTTTCATTGTCAGCGATGTCTGCT
>DASXVI010000128.1:0-2747 GCA_036504315.1 Nitrospirota bacterium | reverse complement strand
TTGCTCGGACGAGGTCGAAGGCGTCCTTGTCTGGCCGTATCTCGCCGGTGACATTTGACACTATATGGATGACATGGGAGTAGTCCTCGGTCACCATCAGCTCGTCCACATGGACTGAGCCGAACTCGCAGACCCGGCCGATGTCGTTTCTCTCCAGGTCTATCAGCATGATATGCTCGGCCCGTTCCTTTTCGTTCAGCAGAAGCTCGGTACGCATCGCATCGTCTCCTGAGCTGTCCTTGCCCCGTGGCCGCGTGCCCGCTATGGGCCTCGTGTCCACCGTGCCGCCGGACAGACGCACCAGCCGGTCCGGCGAGCAGCTTGCCATCTTCAAGTCCGGGAAATCCATGTAAAGGCGAACGGGGATGGGTTGACCTCCCGCAGCAGAAGGTAGATGTCCCACGGGTCTATGCCTGGTATGTCGGCGGACAGCCTTTGGGATAGGTTGGCTTGGAAAATGTCGCCTGCGGCGATATATTCCTTGGCGCGGCGGACCATCTCTTCGTAGGCCTCCTTTGGGATGAGCGGCTCCGCTTTAATGCCGCCGGAAGGATGGCTGCTGCGTACCGGGTCCGTCATGCCTTCGAGCGCGGCGCGCATCTCATTTATGCGGGCGGAGGCCCTGTCGTAAGCGGCCTCCCATTCCGTGCCCTCGGGCAGGATGTATCCCAACTGCCTGTCGGCCGCGCCGGGGTTGGCTATCAGCCAGAGCTTTTTGTCTATGTGGTCGTATACCGCGAGAGAGTCAATGAAAATGAAATACGCGTCGGGAATTTTGAGGTCGTCGAGAGCCGTGCCTGGGAGTTTTTCGAAGTTGTGTACGAGGTCGTAGGAGAAGAAGCCGATGCATCCCCCGGTAAAAGGCGGCAGGCCCGGCACCCGTGCGACCCTGTAATTGCCCATCAGTTCGCGGAGTTTTTCAAGAGGCTCGCGCAGAAGGAATGCGCGTCTGCCGCCCCTGACGAGCTCGACATCGTGGCCCTTGGCCTTGAACACCATGTAGGGTGATGTCGCGATATACGAATAACGGCCGGTTTTATCCGAGACCCTGCCGGATTCGAGCAGGAACGAATACTCGCCCGTGCGTAGCGCCGCAAAGGCGGCAGCCGGGTTGAAGTTGTCCAGCGGGATTTCGAGCCGGACGGGGTTTATTATACCCCGCCCGACATCGCTTATGAATTTTTCCCTCGAGGGAAAGGTAGGCATGGGTCAGCTTTTTAAGGCGGTGCGGCTGCCTGGTTTTACGAGGGGCAGGCCTTTCTCGCAGAGCGGGCATTCCTTCGGCTGGTAGGTGTTGATTGCCAGCGTTACGAGGGACTTGTAAGGCACTCCGAGGTCGGTCGTACCGCCGCTCCTGTCGATTATCGAGCCTGCTGCGATGACTATGCCGCCAGCCTCGGTTACGACCCGCATCGTCTCCTTGGTGGAGCCGCCGGTCGTGATTACATCCTCCACAACGATGGCCCTTTCGCCCTCGTTTATCGTAAATCCGCGCCTGAGGATGAGTTTGCCGTCGAGCCTTTCCGCGAATATCGCGCGTACGCCGAGGGCCTTGGCGACCTCCTGCGCGACGATGATGCCGCCGAGCGCGGGCGCTATGACGAAGTCAATTTTCTCGCCCCGGAAAAGGCCAGCGAGCTTGAAGCATAGTTCGGTCGCGGCGTCCGGGTACTGGAGCACGAGTGCGCACTGGAGGTACTTCTCGCTGTGCAGTCCCGATGAAAGCAGAAAGTGGCCTTCTAACAGCGCCTGACGCTGCCTGAATAGGTTCAGTATATCCTGTCCGTGGTTATCCAAATCATTCCTCCGTGGCTTTCCATACCAGCTTGTCTATCGCGTCAAGCATGTCTTTGATCTTCACCGGCTTTGACATCACCATCTCGACCGACCCCTTTATTTCTTTTTCGGATATATCCCAGCCGGAAAGCAGGATTACCGGGATACCCGGCCGAAGCGCCTTGGCTGAGGCCGCGAGGTCAAGTCCCGACGGGCCGGGAAGGCTCAGGTCGGTGAGTATGATGTCGAAGCCGTCCGATTCCGTGAACTTCGCCAGGCCCTCCACGGCGTCTTTCGCAAGCACCGTATCGTGGCCGAAGTTTTCGAGTATCCTGGCAAGTGCCTGACGCACGCTTTCTTCGTCCTCGACTACCAGTACCCTTGCTTTCTTCCTGACTTCCAAAAAACGCCTCCTGTATCCGAAACCATGAAGTTTATGCGTTTTCGAGTTCTTCTACTATCCGGGCCGCGGCCTCTGCCGGGTCTCCCGCCTTCAATATCGGCCTGCCGATTACGAGGTAATCCGCGCCGGCCTTTACGGCTTCCGCCGGTGTGGACACCCTTTGCTGGTCGTCCTTGCCTGCCCACAGGGGCCGGACGCCCGGCGTCACTATTACCAGCCCGTCCCCGACGGCCCTGCGGATGGCCGCGACTTCCTTCGGGGAGGCGACAACCCCGCGCATCCCGCTTGCATACGCGAGCTTTGCGAGCGAGACGACCTGCTCCTCGGGCGTGTTCGAGATATTTAAATCGTTCTTCAGATCCCCCGCCGAGAGGCTCGTCAGGACCGTGACTGCAAGGGATATCGGCGGCTCAACCCCGAGCTTTGCTGCCTCGTCGGCTGCCGCTTCGGAGGCGGTCTTCATCATCGCGCTCCCGCCGTGGGCGTGAACATCGAAGAACTTGACCCCGAGCCTTACAGCGGCCCTCGCAGCGTGCGCGACGGTGTTCGGGATATCGTGAAATTTCAG
>DASXVI010000127.1:0-1892 GCA_036504315.1 Nitrospirota bacterium | reverse complement strand
TCCCTGCCCCTGCCGTCACGAGCCTGATGCGGGGAGTCCGGCCTCGGTGCACGCGGCTTCCAGTCCGAGCTTCCCTGTGATGACGACGAACGCCTCGGCCCGCCGCTTCCTGCACTTGAAGGCCCGCCGCTGCGGCTTCCTCCGCCAAAGCCTGTCTTTCCGCCGGTTGACGAAGACCCGCCGGTGCGGCTACCGCCGCCGAAACCGGTCCTCGGGCCGCCCGACTTCATCGTACCAGGCTGCCTCGGCCCGGAGCTCGACTTGCCGCTTGACCTGCCCGCGCCGCCGCTTTTGGGGCCGCCGCCTGTGCCGCCCTTGCCAGTACCTCTGCCACCGCCGCCTACTCTCTGATTTGCCATTTCGTCCCTTCGGAGCCGTCGAGCAACTCGACGCCCGCTTCTGATAACTGATTCCTTATCTCGTCAGCGCGCTTCCAATCCCTGGATGCACGCGCATTGGCCCTGTCTAAAATAAGACCCTCTATCTGCTCGTTTGTCAGACCGGAGCGCCGCTCCGTCCCGACCCTTCCAAACCATTCATCCGGGTCCCGCTTGAAAAGAGTAAGTATGTGCCCGGCCTCCCTAAATGCCTTGTCCGCCTCGGCCAACACCGCCTTTATCGCCGGGTCGTCCTTTAGCAGTTCCTGGTCGGCCGTAACTTTGTTCACCTCGCGGACAAGCTCGAAGACCGCCCCTATCGCGCCAGCGGTGTTGAAGTCGTCGTCCATTACCTCGTCGAACTTCTCGCGGAAGGACCTGACCGACGAATCCAGGTCGGAAGCGGGCTTTGACAACTCCCCGGCCTTGTACGGTTTCGGCTGGTATCCCGCAAGCGCACCCTTCAGCCCTTCGGCCATCGTGTAATATCTGGCAAGCCCGGCCTTCGTGTCCTGAAGGCTCTGGTCCGAGAAATCTATCGGGCTTCTGTAATGAGTGGAGAGCAGGAAGAACCGGATTACCTCCGGGTCGTACTTCTCCATTATCTCTTTTATCGTGAAAAAATTGCCGAGGGACTTCGACATCTTCTCGCGGTTTACATTCACGAACCCGTTGTGCATCCAGAACTTTACGAACGGCTTGCCCGTCGCGGCCTCGGCCTGCGCAATCTCGTTTTCGTGGTGCGGAAACTGCAAGTCCATCCCGCCCGCATGGATGTCGAGGGTTTCACCGATGTGCTTTACGGACATCGCGGAACACTCTATATGCCAGCCGGGGCGGCCCGGCCCCCAGGGGGATTCCCATGCAGGCTCGCCGGGTTTTGAGGCCTTCCATAATACAAAGTCGAGCGGGTCCTTCTTGCGTTCGTCTACATCCACGCGCGAGCCGGACTCCATCTCGTCAATAGGCTTCTTGGAGAGCTTGCCGTAGCCCGTAAACTTCCTGACGGAGTAGAATACATCGCCGCCGGACTCGTAGGCATATCCCTTGTCCGCGAGCGTCTTTACCATCCCGATTATCTCCGGGATATGTTCGGTGGCTTTCGGTTCTATGTCCGGGCGGTCTACGCCCAGCTTGTTCATGTCGTTGATGTATTCCTGCGTGTACTTCTCGGCTATATCCTTCCACGAAACGCCGAGTTCGTTCGCGCGTTTGATTATCTTGTCGTCTACATCCGTGAAGTTCCTCGCGTACTTGACCTTGTAGCCCTTGTGCTGGAGATATTTCCGTGCCACATCGAATACGACGGCGCCCCTCGCATGGCCGATATGGCTGTGGTCATATACCGTGACTCCGCAGGCGTACATCCCGACCTCATTGGGCCGGACCGTAACGAATTCTTCCTTCTTTCCGCTGAGAGTGTTGTAGATTTTCAAATTTGTGCTCTGAATGTCTGTGGAAGAGATAACGGCAAACTATAAAAAGCAGGAGCCCCTAAGGCTCCTGCCAGTTTCC
>DASXVI010000126.1:0-2574 GCA_036504315.1 Nitrospirota bacterium | reverse complement strand
ACAAGATTGACGGTGAGCCGACGCGGCCCACAAAGCGCAGGTCGTTGGCAAGCGCATCTATTCCAGAAAACAAATCCAGTATATTCCCCGATATCGCGCCCTCCCGCACAGGGTAGGCGACCTTGCCGTCTTCAATCCACTGGCCTGAAATACCGACCGAGAAATCGCCCGAGACCGGGTTTGCCGTGTGCATCCCCAGCACGCTCTGGACCATCAGGCCGGACTTTATCGAGCCGATTAAGGCATCCTTGCTGACGCAGCCGCCCTGGATGTAGAGGTTGGTGCTCCCGACCGATGGCTGCGAACGGAAACCGCCGCGCGATGCGTTGCCGGTGGGCTTCATGCCCGTCTTTTTCGCGGTGTGGGTAGAGTGCAGGAAACTCAGGAAACGGCCCTCAGAGACGAGCGCGGTCTTCTGGGACGGCACGCCTTCGTCATCGAACGGGCGTGAAGCAAGGCCGCCCGCCATCAGGCCGTCGTCGAAGATGCTTATTGAGGGCGCAAAGATTACCTTGTCCAGTTTGTCCGCAAGGAGGGAGCGGCCCTTGATGAGCGCCTCCGCCGAGAAAGAGGCTGAGATAAGCCCGAGGAAATCTGTCGCGACCACATTTTCGAGTAACACAGGGAACAGGCCCGAAGGCGTCTTCTTCGCCCCGAGCATCCTGACGGCCTCGTCCGAAGCGCGTCGGCCGACCTCTTCAAAATCAATCAGCGAGGCGTTCCTGCGGTAGTCGAAGTCGTACCCCATCTGGGAGTCTCCGGCCTCCTCCGCCACGGTCATTATCCCGCAACTGAAGTATGTCCCGCTCGCGCTTGCCTTTATCCCCATCGAGTTGAGCAGTGCCCAGCTAGATTCGGTAAAAGACGCGGAAGACTTGCGGACGCGCTTTACCCTCGGGTCGAAATCGAGCGCGGCCTTCTCAAGCCTGAGTGCGCGCGAAATCTTGTCCTGCTCGCTGATGGAATTTATTTCCGGGTCGTACTCCCCGGCCTCCGGGTAGGCAGAATAGGGAGGCTGAGGTATTATATTGTTCTCGTCCGGCTCCGCGCTCGTCGAGTTCTCAAGCGCCATGGCGGCGGCAGTCTCCGGGGCGTCATCGGAGCCGGTCGAATATGCGAAGCCGACCCGTCCGTCGGGCTGCAAAACCCGCACGCCGACCCCCCAGGTGCGAGACTCCTCGTAGGCGTCCAGCTTCTGCTCGCGCACCTCGACGGATGTGGAGGCGGACTCCTTCACGAAGACATCGAAGGAATGCGCCTTGCCGTGCAGCCAGCCTGCGGCTTTTTCGGCCCTTTGTATCAGCTCTTTTTCGTCCATGTCCCTACTCAAAGTAGCTTGCGTGTGCGGTGTCCGACTCCCATACCGTGACCATCGAGACCTGCAGGTGCTCGGTGTTCAGCGTTTCCGAGAGGCTTTCGTAAAGCCATTTGGAGATGTTCTCCGACGACGGGTTTATCTCGGTGAACGGCGGCACCTCGTTTAGGAATACATGCTCAAGTGCGGCAAGCTGCTCGTTTGTCGTGTCCTTGAGCACCTTAAAATCTATCGCAAGGCCTATATCGTCGAGCTGGTCGGCGACCACATACACATTTACCTTCCAGTTGTGGCCGTGCAGCCTTTCGCACTTGCCGTGATAGTTTCTAAGCTGGTGTGCGGCCGCAAATTTCGTCTCTATCATCAGTTCATACATTTTGAAGATACCTCGGTTTCTTTGGCTTGGGTTGGCTAATCCTTTAAATATATTTCATCCTGCCGTCTTAGTCAAGAAAATCGAAGACTTTGAGGCCGCAGGCTTGAAAATCCTTCTTTAATCTGATATATTCTCAAAGCTGGCCTGTATTTAAGACAACTGTACTCGCAGCGCAACGAGAGGAGCATGAAGATGGAGCCGGAGGAGATGTACGAGAAAGACGACCTTGAACACAAGGTAACCTGGGCTGTAAGGCGTTCACTTGTGTTTGCGGACGATGTCGTGCATGTGCTTGTGGCCGTCGCGCTGCTGATTACGGCATTGTTCATGCTGATAAACACGGCATCCAACCTCGTCAACACGGCAGTAAGCTCCATACTGCTCGTCATTAACGATGTGCTGTTCGTGCTTATAATAATGGAGCTTCTCTGGACGATTATCAGGTACTTGAGGAGGGAGGAGTTCTCGCTCCGCCCTTTCATTGCGATTGGCATAATATCCAGCTTGCGGCGAATTTTGATGTTGGAAGCCCAGATGTCCATGGAGACCAAAGAAGGCTACACACAGCTTGTGGAACTCGGGGTCTGCACAGCCATAACACTTGTTCTTGTGATATCCTATTATCTTGTCAACAGGGTGGAAAGACCCGTTTCAAACGGTAAAGCATAATATGCCTCTCCTGATGCGGCTGTTCATAAAACTGGTCATTAACTCCCTGGCGCTCTTTGCGGCGGATTACCTGGTTTCGGGAATTGTCATAAAAGATTTCTGGTCCGGAGTAATAGCGGCCGGGCTGCTTGGCATCATGAACGCCTCGCTGAAGCCGGTCATTGTAATACTTACGCTCCCGATAAATTTGATATCCCTCGGGCTGTTCACCTTC
>DASXVI010000125.1:0-5216 GCA_036504315.1 Nitrospirota bacterium | reverse complement strand
CCCGCGAAAACCAGAAAATATTCCTTCAGGAACCTCGTCGTGTTCATAAGCATTACGGTCGGAAGCGGGAGGTCCGATTTAAAATCCGAATATATCTGGGAAAATGTGGGGACTACATAAACCAGAAGTACTATCAGCAGGAGGACCGTCATACCTACAAGAAATGTCGGATATGTAAGGGCCGTGATAACCTGCCTCTTTATCACCAGCATTTTCTTCGAATATTTGATATACCTTTCAATCACATCCGGCAGGTTACCGGTCTTCTCTCCGGCACGGAGCGAGTTGCAGTAGAGTTCGGGAAAGAAACCCGTATGCCGGGCCATCGCGTCGGATAGGGCCTTTCCGCCCCTTACCTCGGTCTTCACATCCACAAGGGCCTCATTGAAGGCCGGGTGGGTCGCCCTCTCCAGCAGGATGTCCAGCGACTGGACTATCGGGAGTCCGGCGCGCAGCAGGACAAGAAACTCCTGGTTGAATACAAGGAAATCCTCAGTGCTCTGTTTCTTGCGCTTCCCGCCTAATGATATGCCGAGGGCACCCCGCTTCTTTACCTCAAGGATGAGGAACCCCTGGTCTTCCAGTTCCCGCCTTAAAGCCTCCTCGCTGTCGGCTTCAGCTTCTTTCGTAAGGATACTTCCATCCTCACGCCCGACTTTATAGTGGAAAGCTGGCATCCAGGACCTTCCGCGGCTCTTGCCGGTAAAATGCTTCTAAAGTTATTGTGTTTCCGAGCTTTTCAGTGCAATTATAACTTAGTTGACCTTAATTATTCAAGCTAAATATCGCAAAAATGCGCACCCCCTTGCGCATCTTAACGACATTTAATTGCTCGCAGTCGCGCATTTTCAGCCCTGCCGCGGGCCTCTTCCTTTTCGAGCAGGCTGTTGATTTCGCCTACTATAGTTTCAGGGTCGAGGTTGTGCATCATGGAGCCGAAGCTGATGGACTCCATATTTATGCCGGGACAGGTAAAGCAGCCGGTTCCGAAATGTTTCTCTATGATGGAGTTAACACCCGGGCTCATCTTTATCGCGTCGCCGATTATAGTATTTTTATCGACTTTGCCGGCCATGTTATCTCCTTTTTTCAAATTCTGTTTATTGCCACAAATTTATTATACACTTAATGTATTTCCCTGTCATCCTTATCGGCCAGTCACCCGTCTAAAGTGGTGTAAAATGCAAGAACATTTTGATTTGACATTTTTTGTTTTATGGCATAGTATTTTATCAATTTCGTTTGAATCTATTGTTTTCCGCTTGCTGAGACTGGTCTTTACTCAGTGATTATCAATTCAGGAAAGGAGGAAATGGAATGAAGAAGATAATAATTCTGGCTATGGCCGTTGTCCTGTCACTGTCTTTCGCAACTCTCGGCTTCTCGCTGAAGAAGGATGTTGAATTCAAGGGCGGCGATGCCGGCAAGGTGGTGTTCTCTCACGAGACCCACACCGAAAAGAACAAGCTGAAGTGCGTTGACTGCCATACGAAGCTTTTCCCGATGAAGAAGTCCGCGGAAGGCACCTACACGATGGCAGCAATGAACGAAGGCAAGAACTGCGGCACCTGCCACGATGGCAAGACCGCGTTCTCCGTCAAGGATGCCGAGAAGTGCGGCATGTGCCACAAGAAGTAATTTTCGGTATTTTGCTTGATAATAAGAAACCGGGAAGGCTACTCGCCGTCCCGGTTTTTTATTTCCCGAACTCCCTCGGCCCGGCCTACTGCTCCAGGTCTTCTTTTCTGAAATTGGCAAGGAAAATATCCACTACATGCGGGTCGAACTGGGTTCCGGAATTATCCTTGATATCCGCTACCGCGTCCTGGAAGCTCATAACGGGCTTGTAGGTCTTGGGGCCCGCCATGACATCCAGTACCTCGGCCAGCGCTATAATCCTTGCCCCGAGCGGGATAGCCTGGCCGGAAAGCCCCGCAGGGTATCCCCCTCCATCGTACCTCTCGTGGTGGCAGAGGACCAGCGGTGATATCTTCTTCCATTCGCTGACGTTCTTTATAAGTTCAAACCCTAGCGTCGGGTGCATCCGAAACTCTTTTTTGCCCCAATACTCGTCCTGGCTGTACTTGAGCAGCCCGATATCGTGCAGGAGCGCCCCGAAATAAATGCTCTTCTGTTCGTCTTCGTTCAGGCCAAGACCTTTGGCAAGCCTTATCGCATACCTGGCGACCCTTCTGGCGTGCCCCTTTTTCTCCGGCACATGATAGTCCATCGCCGTCACAAGAAGTTCGGTTATCTGCATAAAATCATTGTGCGAGGTCTCGTAACTCTGGCTCCTCTGTATAGAGATGGCAGCGTGGTCCGAAAGCGAGAACAGCATCTTCAAGTCCTGTTCGGTAAACTCTTCCTTGTTCTTTTTGTTCAGCACCTCTATGACGCCTATGTTCCTGCCGTCGAGCGTAAGCGGGACGCAGACTATGGAGTTGGTCTTAAAACCGGTCTCCTTGTCGTAGGCCGGGGAAAACCTCGGGTCCTTACTGACGTCGCCTACGATGACCGCTTTGCCCTCCTGGGCCACCCAGCCGGTCAGTCCCTCTCCCGGCTTTACGGTCTTTCCCTTCAGGGCGGCGGCGGCTTCCCCCGTCATATGCTGAAACCGCAGGTTGCCCGCCTCGTCGTACAGGAGTATCGAGGCGGCGTCGGCATCAAGGAGCTGGCAGGCCGACTTGGCGACCGAGTCGAGCAGGACGTCCACATAATAGCTTTCGCGGAAGTTCTTGGTCAGGTCGAGCAGGCTGTCCATCCTTCCGTTAAGGCGGCTCAGGGACGAGATGGAATCGGAGGCGGCCTTGTTTGTCAACATAAGGCCAAGGATGGAGAGGAACAGCGTCAGCAGGAGGACCACCGCCATCCATGTTTCAACCTTCGCCCCGCCCTCCGTCTCCGGGCCGAGGTACAAGTAGGTCATTATGGCGATCGGGATTATAGAGGTGATAAAGTATGAGAGTTTCAGCCTATGCCCGATGCTTGCGTCCTTCGTCGAGATAATATATTTTCTCTGTTGCTGCATAGTAATCTCCTCGCTCTTTTGGCACTGATATCCGGGAGCGCGGTCCCGTTAGGTCTGCTTTCCTGTAAGCGCCCTGAATTCTTCCTCTTGGGCAATCCTGGAAAAGTCCCGGTCGTCCGCCGCTTTCTCCGGTATGCCCTTGTCCATCTGGGCGGCCTTCTTAAGGGCGGCCACCGCTGATTTCGCATCGCCGCCCAGCGCGTGCGCACAGGCCAGGTTATAAAGCGCGGCCGTGTTCTTTTTATCAACCTTCAATATCTGCTCGAAACATGCCGTCGCCTCGGTTGTCCTGCCAAACCCGAGCAATACGCTGCCCTTGTTGTTCAGCGCGTCGAGGTTGTCGTCCGAGAGCGCGAGGCAGCGGTCGAAGTCCGCAAGCGCCTCCTCGTTCCGCGAAAGCCTCGAAAGCGATATGCCCCGGTTAAAATACAACAGCGGGTCGTCCGGGGTCCTTTCGGCCTCGTGCGCATAAATTGTAACGGCCTCATCGTCCCTGCCCATATCGCCAAGGATATTGGCCTTCTCCATCCATGCGCCGGGAAATTCAGGGTCGAGCTCAAGGGCGCGGTCGAGCATAAGCAGGGCTTCTTCCCGCCGGTCGAGCTTCTCGAGCGTGAGAGACATATTATAGGCTATTTCAGGCGAGTTCGGATCCGCCGCCATCGCCTTTTTGTAAAGGTTCAACGCCTCAGCCAGCCTGCCCGTGGACTCGAGGCTGTACGCAAGGCCTTCCAGCACGGCGGGGTCGTCCGGCTCCTGTTCCAGCATATGCCTGAAAAGATCGGCGGCCTCTGCCGGGCGGCCGGCGCGGTTGAGCGTCATGCCTTTATTAAAAAGGGCGTCCTTCAGGCCCGGCTCAATCCTTAGCGCCTCGTCATACGCCGCAAGCGCGGCCTCGGCCTGGCCCGTCTCGGCAAGAGAATTGGCAAGCGAGAGGCATATTTCCGAGGAGTCCTGCTCCATCGCAAGCGCCTCACGGTATATCTTTATAGCGCCCTTGTGGTCGCCCATATTGGCGTGGATAAGCCCGATGTTGTAATACACCTCGGGAGACTCGCCCTGGATGATAAGCGCCTGCTCGTAGAGCGCCCCGGCCTGCTGGTACTCGCCAAGCTGGTTTGCGGCCATGGCTGCGGCATTGAGCGCGCGGATATCGAACGGGTCGCGGCCAAGCGCCTTCTGGGCAAACTCCAGCGCCTTCCGGTACTCGCCCTCGTCCAGCGCCGCGTTCGCGATGTCTATGTATTTTCTTAGGCTCTTACCCTGTCTCATAAACCTTACCCTTCTTTCTCTTTGTGAAAAAGAGAAAGAAGCAAAGAGAAACCAACTCTATTAATAACTAAAAGATAAGGCATCAATAAATAATTTATTAAATGCAGGATGCGTGGACAGCTCCACCCGTTCTGTTTTTGCCGCCGCTGCTTCTGCCCTGGCCCTGCGCTTCTGCGAAAGCAGCGCGATCACCGCGCCGTCGCCTGCTGCATTCCCAACCGAGCATACCATATTTCGCGTAGACTTTGGAAGCATTCCTATGAGTTCGGCGCTTTCCCTGTCTATGAAATTGCCGAACGCGCCCGCAATCTTTATTATTTCCGGCGGGCGGCCATACTCCAGGATGAGTATCTCCGCCCCGGTGCGGACGGCGGCCTTGGCGAGCTGTACCGCGCGGATATCCGACTGGGTTATGCCCAAAGGCTTCCCGGACGCGGTCTCCTCTCCCCATGCGATTATGTATTCAGGCCCGCCTTCGGAGGCGATTAACCTGGGGCTCTCCAGCCCCTTGACAAAAGCGCCCTGCGCATCGATTATCCCTGCGGCAAACATCCGGCCGACCGCGTCAATTATGCCGGAGCCGCAGATGCCGCGCGCGCCCATCGGTGAAAGCGGCGCCGACCATCCCTCGCGCCCTATTACCTTATAGGACGCTTCGAGCGAACAGGGGTCTATCATTATTTTCTCGATTGCGCCAGGCGCGGCCCGCATCCCGTTTTTAATCTGGGCGCCCTCAAAGGCCGGGCCTGTCGCGCAGGATGCCGCGAGCAGCCTGTCCGAGCCCCCCATCACTATCTCGCCGTTGGTGCCGAGGTCAATGAGCATTACCGGCCTGCCGGAATTGTACGGCTCTTCCGCGGCGATGACGGCGGAGCAGTCCGCCCCGACGAACCCGCCGATCACCGGCAGGCTCGCT
>DASXVI010000124.1:0-2685 GCA_036504315.1 Nitrospirota bacterium | reverse complement strand
AACTGGCCGGAATCGTAGTTGTCCTTTATGTTGGCGAACGCCGCGACGACCCGCTCGTTGCCCGCTACAAACGCGAGCCTCCAGCCGGTCATGTTGTACGCCTTGGACATCGAGTGTATCTCGACGCCGACTTCCTTCGCGCCCGGCACAGACAGAAATGAAAGCGGCTTGCCCTTGTAGACAAGTCCGGCATAGGCTGCGTCCTGCACGACGACTACCTTGTTCTTTTTCGCAAAGTCCACGACCTCGGCGAAGAACTTCTTCGTCGCGACCGCGCCGCACGGGTTGTTCGGGTAGTTGATGTAAAGGAGCTTCGCGCGCTTCCTGACGTTCGCGGGAATTTTGTCGAGCTGGGGCAGGAACCCGTTTTCGTTTGTGAGCGGGAGCTTGTGGACCTCGCCGCCGATGTAGGAGGTATGAGTGCCGATGACGGGGTAGCCCGGCACGGTCATCAGCGTGACATCGCCGGGGTTGATGAACGCGTAGGGGAGCATCGCGAGCGCTGGCTTGCTGCCGATGGAATGCAGGATTTCGGTCTCTGCGTTTATGCCCTTGACCCCGTATACCTTTGCAAGGTACCTCGCCGCCGCGTCCTTGTACTCCTGTATACCGTTGTCGGCGTAGCCCCTGTTCTCCGGCTTTGCGGCCTCGTCCTGGAGGGTCTTCACGACTCCGGGGAACGCCATCTCGTCAGGCTCGCCCACGCCAAGGTCAATTATCTCGGCGCCGGGGTTCGCGGCAAGCGCCGCCTTTTTTGCCCGCTTGATCTTCTCGAACTTATAAATCTTCATATCCTTGCCAAACTTCTTGCCGCCAATCCTGTCAGCAAACAGGCCTTGTATGAACGTCTCTTGCAATTCTTTATCCTCGCGTATGTTTTATAAGGACGGTTTTCTTTTGCTCCTTTTCTTTTTTCTAAAAGAAAAGGAGGGTCTTATCTCTCAATCCGGTTTGTCAGCGTGCCGATGCCGGATATTTTGATTTCTATCGTGTCGCCGGGCTGCATAGGGCCGATGCCGGGCGGGGTGCCCGTGGCGATGATGTCTCCGGGATTCAGCGTCATTACGGTGGATATGAACGCGACCATCTCGAAGACCGGGAAATGCATGTTTTCGGTAGATGACGACTGCACTTTTTCCCCGTTCAAGTATGCCTCGACGAGCTGGTCGTCCGGGTTAAGCTCGGTCTCAATCCACGGGCCGAACGGGGCGAAGGTGTCGAACGACTTTGCGCGAGTCCATTGGCCGTCTTTTTTCTGGAGGTCGCGCGCGGTGACATCGTTGAAGCAGGTATAGCCGAGGATATACCCGCCTGCGTCTTCCGGCTTGATGTCTTTGGCGGTTTTGCCAATAACCACCGCGAGTTCGGCCTCGTAGTCCACCTGGTGGGAGGTGTGCGGGTACTTTATCGTCTCGCCGGGAGCCAGCGCGGCGGTCGGGGGTTTCAGGAATAATATCGGCTCGTGCGGGAGCGGCATCTTCATCTCGGCCGCGTGGTCCGTATAGTTCAGGCCGCCGCATATTATCTTCGTAGGCTCGCATGGCGCAAGCAGCGTTACATCGGACAGGGGGACTACCGCGCCTGTCTTGCTGTGGTCGAACAGGCTTGCGACGGCGTGTATCTTGTAGCCGTCTATTATCCCGTATCCCGTCGAGCCGTTGATGCTGAACCTTGCGAGCTTCATATTACCTTATCCCCAGCACATCCTGCATATCGTACAGTCCCGGTTTCTGGGAAGCTACCCAGATGGCGGCCCGGACCGCGCCGCGACCGAACACATCGCGGCTTGAAGCCTTGTGCGTAATCTCGATGCGTTCGCCGAAATTGCCGAATATCACGGTATGGTCGCCGACCACATCGCCGATGCGGAGCGCCTGGATGCCGAGCTCGCCGCGCTTCCTCTCGCCCACCATCCCGTGCCGCTCGTATACTGCTATGTCATCTAAGTTCCTGCCGCGCGCCGCCGCAATGACCTCGGCCATCTTCAGCGCGGTGCCGGACGGCGAGTCCTTCTTGTGGCGGTGGTGCGTCTCGATTATATCCACATCGTAGTCGTCGTCGAGCACGCGGGCAACTTCGGTAAGCGTCTTGAGCAAGAGGTTCACGCCGACCGACATATTCGGAGACTGCACGATGGGTATTTTCTTTGCCAGCTCGCGTATCTCTGAGAGGTGCTCTTCCTTGAGACCCGTCGAGCCTACCACCATCGCCTTGCCTGTGGCCGCGGCCGCGCGTATGTTTGCGAGGCTTACCTCCGGGAAGGTGAAGTCTATCCCGACATCGCCCGCCGAGATGGCCTTGGCGAAGTCATCGGTGATGGTGCAGCCCTTGTTGCCGAGGCCCAGGTAGTCGCCGATATCCATCCCGATAAGCTCGTGTCCGGGCCGTTCGGTGGCGCAGCTGACATCCGTGCCATCATGCTCGATGAGCAGCTCCATTATCCTGCGGCCCATCCTGCCCGCCGCCCCTGTTACCACGCAGTTGACCATTTTATTCTCCGATAAATAGGAAGCCTTCAACCTACTCCCCTCGCCCTTTACGGGAGAGGGGCCGGGGGTGAGGGTTTATATCAGCCCGTAAGCCTTCAGCGCGCCGCGAAGTTTCTCGGTGTTTGCCTCGGACATCTCGCAAAGGGGGAGCCTCATCTCGCCTGTGCACTTGCCCATCATGCCGAGCGCGGTCTTG
>DASXVI010000123.1:0-6374 GCA_036504315.1 Nitrospirota bacterium | reverse complement strand
CTTGAGTTCTACCCTCCGGACGACCTGAAAAAGATTGTGGTCCGCTCCGCCGGGCTTCTGGGGATAGAGGTGGACGACGACGGCGCGGAAGAGATAGCGCGTCGCTCGCGCGGTACGCCAAGGATTGCGAACAGGCTTCTTCGGCGGGTAAGGGACTTTGCGCAGGTAGCCGGGACAGGCATCGTGGACGCTGTCGCGGCAATGAGCGCATTGGAGCGGCTTGAGGTAGACCACCGCGGCCTCGACGCAATGGACAAGAAACTTCTGCTTTCGATAATAGACAAGTTCGGCGGCGGGCCGGTCGGGGTCGAGACCCTTGCCGCGGCCATAGCCGAGGAGCGCGATACGATAGAGGATGTGTACGAGCCGTACCTGATACAGGAAGGTCTCATCGAGCGGACGCCGCGCGGCAGGCTTGCGACGGCGGCGGCATACGACCACTATGGGCGCACTAAAGGCCCGGCTCAGGGGAGGTTCCTATGAAAAGCAAGAAGCTCCTCCTTCATATCTGCTGCGGCCCATGCACCGCATACCCGCTGAAGGCGCTCCGGGCCGAGGGCTACTCGGTCAGCGGATATTTCTACAACCCGAACATCCATCCGTATACCGAATTCAAGAAGCGGCAGGAAGCCCTTGAGGCGTATGCGAAGGAGAACGGATTGAAGCTTGCGAGCGAGGTCGGCTACGACATGGAGGAGTTCCTCCGCTTCATTGTCGGCAAGGAATGCGACCGCTGCTCGTACTGTTACGAGATGCGCCTCAGGAAAACGGCGCAGGCCGCGAAGGACTCCGGCTACCACGCGTTCTCGACGACGCTCCTTTACAGCATCTACCAGAAACACGAGCTGATAGTCCAGGTAGGCGATGTCATCGCGCAGGACATCGGCGTCGAATTCGTATACCGCGACTTCCGCGAGGGCTGGAAGGAAGGCCGCGAGATGACTTTCGAGTCCGGGATGTACCGCCAGAAATACTGCGGCTGCATCTACAGCGAAAAGGAACGCTACATGAAGAACGACGCGAATACTGACTCGAAGACCGGCGCGCTCTGATTATCTTTGTATGGGGGAGGCGGCGATGGATTTGATTGAGGCTATAAGGCAGAGGCGTTCGGTCCGTAAATACAGGCCGGAGCCTGTACCGAAGAAAGATATTTACCTGATGCTGGAGGCCGCGAGGCTTGCGCCGTCCGGCGTGAACTCCCAGCCGTGGAAGTTCAAGGTCATCACCGACCCGGAGATAAAGGAGCTGGTATTCAAGGCTTCCCGCAGCCAGTTTCAGATACGCGAGGCCCCGGCCGTCATCCTCGTCTGCGCCGACACTATGGCATACTCGAAGGAATTAAAAATCCGGTACAAGCAGCTTATGGACGACGGCATCCTGACTGAAGACGATATAAAATATGCGGGCGTCAAGGACCTTCTCACGGAGGACGAGGAAAAAGAGCTTGCGGCCTACGAGCACAGGGCGGTCTTCAATACCGCCATCGCGACCGAGCATATGGCCCTTACTGCAACGAGCGTCGGGCTTGGCACCTGCTGGGTGCATTTGTTCGAAAAGGAAGAGATAAGGCGGATATTCAAGCTTCCGTCCTGGTTAATACCCGTAACCCTCCTGACCGTCGGCTATCCCGAAGAACTGCCGGAGCCGAGGCCGAGGAAGAGCATGGAAGAAATCTTACTATAAAGGGAGTTCGATGGAACTGAACGCATTTATCGAAGTTGTAAGAAGGCTGAAGGCCGAGCTTGAAACGGGCGGACAGCTTGAACAGCTCATCAGGAAGACGCGCGAGGAGTTAAATGTTAGCGAGTCTCTGGAGAAGGCCGCAAATAGCTCGGATGACTTAAAGCAGATAGAGGTCGAGTTGTTCGGCAAGAAGGGCCTCGTCTCGCTGATGAGGAAGGCCATCCCGCAGGTAGTCCCCGAGAGCAGGAAGGAAGCCGGCCGCCTGTTAAACGAGCTTGCGAACGCCTGCCAGTCGGCCTTCGACAAGGTGGCCGCGCGGATTACCGCAGCCGAGCGCACCGCGAAACTCTCCGCCGAGCGCGTGGATATTACAATGCCCGGCAGAAGGCCCGGACTCGGCAACGCCCACCCCATCACGCTCGTGACCGAGGAGGTCATCAGAATATTCCAGGGGATGGGCTTTACCGTTGCGGAAGGCCCGGAAGTCGAGCTCGACTACTACAACTTCGAGGCGCTCAACTTCCCGAAGGACCACCCGGCGCGCGACATGCAGGACACCTTCTTCGTGTCGGACGAAGTGCTGCTCCGCACGCATACCTCTCCGGTCCAGGTCAGGACGATGAAGGACATCAAGCCGCCTGTCCAGATAATCGCGCCGGGCAAGGTATACCGCTGCGACGCGGACATATCGCATACACCGATGTTCCACCAGGTCGAAGGGCTGCTCGTGGACAAGGGCGTCAACTTCGGACATTTGAAGGGCGTGCTCGAAGCGTTCATAACCCAGATGTTCGGGGCAGGCACGGCGGTCCGTTTCCGCCCGAGCTTCTTCCCGTTCACCGAGCCTTCGGCGGAAGTCGATATCCAGTGCGTCATATGCAAGGGCGCGGGATGCCGTGTATGCAAGAGCACCGGCTGGCTCGAAATCCTCGGGTCGGGGATGGTAGACCCGGAGGTCTTCCGAAGCGTCGGTTACGACCCGGAAGAAGTGACTGGCTTCGCGTTCGGCATGGGCATCGAGCGGATTGCGATGCTCAAGTACGGCATAGACGACATAAGGCTCAATTACGAAAACGACCTCAGGTTCCTGAGACAGTTCTAATCATACAAGGGCAAAAAAAATGCGGATAAGCTACAACTGGTTGAAGGAATTTGTAGATTTCGACCTCACGCCCCAGCAGGTTTCCGACAGGCTGACGATGGCGGGTCTCGAAGTGGAAGGCTTGGAATATCTCGGCGAAGGCATATCCGGCGTGGTCGTGGCGCAGATAAAGACTATGAAGCCGCACCCGGACGCGGACAAGCTGACCCTGTGCGAAGTGGACAGGGGCGACGGAGTCGTCCAGATAGTCTGCGGCGCAAAGAACATGAAAGAGGGCGACAAGGTGCCTCTCGCCACGGTCGGCGCGAAGCTGCCGAACGGGATGGAAATCGGCAAGGCGAAGCTGCGCGGGATAGAGTCCTTCGGGATGCTCTGTTCCGACAAGGAGCTGGGCCTGGCTAAGGAATCCGCCGGCCTGCTGATACTTCCCGAAGATTTCAAGGTTGGCGAGGACTTCGTCAAGGCCGCCATGCTCGACGATTGGGCGATGGAAATAAATGTCACCCCTAACAGGCCGGACTGCCTGTCCATACTCGGCATCGCGCGCGAGGTCTCGGCTATTTTGCGCAAGCCGCTCACCCCGCCCGCGCTCAGCATGGAGGAGTCCGAAAAGCAGACGAAGGATTTAATCAAGCTCGAAGTGCACGACAGCAAACTCTGCCCCCGCTACGCGGGAAGGGTCATAACCGGCGTGAAGATAGGCCCGTCCCCGCTCTGGATGAAGCGGAGGCTTGAGGCCTGCGGAGTGCGCTCGATAAACAATGTCGTGGATGTGACCAACTATGTGCTGCTGGAGATGGGACACCCGCTCCATGCGTTCGACTACGACCTGTTAGAGGGCAGGCGCATCGTCGTCCGCACCGCCGAGGAGGGCGAGAGTTTCACCACGCTCGACGGCGTCGAGAGGAAGCTGTCTGCCGGTATGCTCCTGATATGCGACGGCGCAAGGGCGGTCGCGCTCGCCGGAATAATGGGCGGCCAGAACTCCGAGGTAACGGACAAGACGACCGACATATTCATAGAGTCCGCCTACTTCAACCCGACCAGCATCCGCAAGACATCAAAGGCGCTGGGGATGCACACCGAGGCTTCGCATCGCTTTGAACGCGGCACCGACCCCGAAGGCCTGATAATGGCCATGTACCGCGCGTCCGAACTTATCCAGAAGCTTGCGGGCGGCCAGGTCGCCGGAGGCCGGGTGGATTCATACCCGGAGCGGATAGTGCTTGCCGATGTACCGGTCAGGACCGCGCGTGTTAATGAAGTGCTCGGAACGGACCTTGAAACAGGCGAGATGACGGACATCATGGGCCGTATGCATGTGGCGGTCAAGGACGCGTCCGACGAAGGCTTTACTGTGGTGCCTCCGACCTTCCGGCAGGACTTGGAGCGCGAGGCCGATGTCATAGAAGAGGTCGCCCGGATACACGGCTACGGCAAAATACGCACGACGCTCCCGAGATATACTATGGCCCCGAGGCCGGTTGACCGCTCGCGCGACGCGTCCAGGCTTTTGAAGGACGCGCTTTTCGCGGAAGGCTACTCCGAGGTGATAAACTACAGCTTTATCAACCCGGAAGATTTCGACAGGCTGAACCTGCCCGATGACGACCCGCTGCGAAATGTGGTAACGCTGAAGAACCCGCTTACGGCCGAGCAGTCGGTAATGCGGACGACGCTTCTGCCGAGCCTGATAAACAACCTCGTCTGGAACTTCAACCGGGGCGTGCGCGACATAAAGGTATTCGAGTTGTCCAAGGTATTCAGGCCTTCCGGCCCCGGCCTCCCCGACGAGCCGCTTCGTATTTCGGCGGTCGCGACAGGCAGGCGCACCGGCAGCCTCTGGGACGGCCGCGAGGGCTTCGTCGATTTCTTCGACTTGAAGGGCGTCGCCGAGACCCTGCTTGAGATTTTGAAGGTCGAGGGTGCGGTGTTCAGGCCCGCGACGGATGTTCCGTTCCTCCACCCCGGCAAGAGCGCATGGATAATGGTGGAAGGCGGACAGGCGGGCTTTGTTGGGCAGTTGCACCCGGATGTTGCGGGCAACTTCGACATCCCCGTTGACGCGTTCGTGTTCGAGATAGACCTCCAGTCGCTCATCGAGATGGACTTACCCGAAACGAATTACGCGCAGCTCCCGCGCTTCCCGCAGGTGGAGCGCGATGTGGCGCTTATCGTGCCGGACGATGTGACTTCATTTGTCATTACCAAGGCCATCGAGACGATGAAGGTTGATTTGGTCGAAGATGTGAAGCTGTTCGACTATTACAGCGGCAAGCCCATCCCGGAGGGCAGCAAGAGCCTTGCGTATACCATAACCTACCGCTCGCCCGACAGGACGCTGACAGACGAAGAGGTTAACGCGGTACACACCCAGATTGTCGAGTCGTTGAAGGAAAAGCTCGGCGCGGAAACGAGGGAATAGGAAATGAAGCTCTTCTCGGCGCTGCTTTGCGCCGTGGTCCTGCTTGCGGCTTCCAATTCGGCCCAGGCGGCGGCATACCACGAGAACAAGTTGTTCATGAAGGAATACGCAATTTACGCCGTCGGGCTGCTCGACAGGGAACCGGAGGTGCGCGAGGCCGTCAGGGGCAACATCGAGGCGAACCGCGAACTGTTGAAAAACGGTTTCGGGAAGCATCCGGAGGTAATATTCAACCTCGAACTGATGGCGGGGCTTGACCGGGTGAACTGCATTTCGGGCAAGTATTACGACAGGTTCATGGAAGAGTTGTCGAACGAGGAGAGGCATGCGTTTTACAATACGGCGCACGGCCTGACATGGTGGATAATGCAGATTGCAGTCGAGGAAGCTGACCGGAGCGGCATATACAAGCCGTCCCCGCCGCTCACCTTCCGCCTGCGCGAAGATGTCCCGGCCTACATTGCCGGAAGCATCAGGACGGAACTGCGCGGGTACCTTTTAAACGACCTGACTACGGAGGACAGGAGGGGCCTTAGCTTTAAGGCCCTCCCGTGTGAATAAAATGAAAACGGAATACATCACTGTGATTGTTACCACCGCCGGCGAGGACGATGCCGCGAAGATTGGCAGGACGCTGGTAGATGAGAAGCTGGCCGCCTGCGCGAACATCGTGAAGGGCATCCGCTCGATATACCGCTACGACGGCGAGGTTTTCGATGAGCCGGAATGCATGATGATAATCAAGACCGTCGCCGCTAATTTCGACGCCGTGGAGAAGCGCGTCCGCGAGCTTCACTCCTACGAGGTGCCGGAGGTCATAGCGCTTCCGATACTGAACGGCTCGGTCCCGTACTTGGGCTGGCTGAAGGAAAACACCGCCGCGCCTGCCTAAACCTGTCAACAGGCGGGCACAAGGGGAGAGAAGGTTTTCATAGATATGATATCCCCTGAGTGGCCGGACAACTATAAAGACGCCGTCGCCCTGCAGGAACGCCTGCGGGCAAGTGTCGCAAGGACCGGCCGTGTGGATAACCTGCGGCTGGTCGCGGGCGCGGATGTCTCATATTCGAAGGGCAGCGACAGCTATCACGCCTGCGTCGTCGTTCTTGAATATCCTGCCATGACCGTGGTGGAGGAATCCTGCGTCACGGCAAAGAGCAC
>DASXVI010000122.1:0-31092 GCA_036504315.1 Nitrospirota bacterium | reverse complement strand
TTTCTTCCTCCCTCTTTAATAAACCCGAGATATTCAAAATTTTGAGTTGTTTTCGATATCCACAAAATAACACCCATAAGCATAAGGCTTATCGGCATTCTCATGGTCATGTGCGAAATTTCGTGGTAATGCAAGTTTCATCTCCTCAGCTCCGGGAGGCGCTGGCCGCCTCCCGGTCTGGCTAGTCATCATTAATGGAGCGGTGCGCAGTCCCAGTTCTGTGAAGCGCCGTAGTGGCAACTGACATCGCTGCAGCTTCTTGTGGTCAGGCTGTATATAGAGGTCTTGTTGTTGAACCAGTACTTCGGCTCCACGCCAACATTGACATTGGCGCGGGAGACGGTCCTCGGGCTCACATTGTGATGGTTGGCCGGGTTGCCGTCGCCGCCGCCGTCATAGTGGCAGGCCCGGCAGGCATAACCGCGCTTGGTAACGTGCGTGTAATGCGCGCCGCCGCCGCCTGCATAGTCCTCGAATGTCGAGTAGTTAGTCGTGAAGTTGGCATAGCCAGGCGCGCCGGACCCTACATTGACGCCGTCTTTCTTGCCGTGGCATGCATTGCAGGCCTCTTCAGTCCACTCGCCCCTGACCATGAAAGTGTGGCAGTAGACATTGGAGCAGCTGTTGTTGTCTGCCTGGTTGAAGACAGCCGGGCTGATGCCGTCGCGTCCCGTCGAGCTCCTCCACTGCAAATTAACCTTCGAGTTCTGAGACTGCACCGGAAGCGAGATTACCCCGTTGCCGCTGCCGCCGATTGTAGAATGGTGCTGGAAGCCGCGTGTCGCATTGATGTCCGGCGTCCTGTGGCAGTCGTCGCAGTATATGTTCCTGTCCTGGCTCTGGAAGTTCCACGGGTTAAGTTTGTAGCGGAACATGTGGTTCGAGTGGCGCAGGTTCGCGTTCTTGCTCAGGAAGCTGGTTATATTGCCGAAGGTGGCTTCCTGACTCGGGGTGCTGTGGCATTCGTTGCACTTCAAGTCGGTGTCGCCCCATGCCGCAGTCTGGTATGTGCCGAAGCGCTTCTTCTGGCCCGGCTTGAAGTAGATCGTGTAATTGCCGAACGGGTCGTTGCCGTTGTAATGGCAGGACTTGGCGCAGGTGCCCAGGACCGGGGTCGCGCCCTTTGTATAGCCGATGGTCGTCACGGCTACATAGGTATGGGCCTGCGACATGTCGCCCTTCTGAATGAAGCCGGGGGTCTGTATGTGGGACTTGTAGGTGGTTATATCCGTGTCCGCGCTCTTGTGGCAGGTGTTGCAACCAATCTGGGCGCCGTTCACCCTTACGATCGAGCTGAAGTGTTTCCATGACCTGGTAGCGTCAACATGCAGGCCGGACATGGCAACATTCCCGAGGGCGCCGTTCCTGAAGTGGCATATGTTGCAGTCGTTGGTAGCGGTACCCCAAGTCGAATTCTTGTTCTTGTGGCAGGCGTTCGTGCAGGTCGCGGTCGTTGTATTGTACCTCATGCCGGGAGCGGCAACCGAGGTGATATTTGTAATATTGTTGTTGTGCGTCTTGGACGCGATACCCTTCGGCCCCGGGACAGTAGGATGACAACGGTCGCAGGTCGTGAGGTCCGCGCCCGTCGAGTGGGACGAGTGGTTCTTCAGCATCGGCTTGCAGCCTTCATAATTGCCGGGCGGGTTGTTGTGGCACTGCCCGCAGGATATTACGGCGGCATATGCCGTGGCTGGTCCATTTACCGCCCCGAACATCACCACCCAAAGGATGAGGGCAATTATCCCCGAAGGCATCCCCCAACCTGCGTTGTCAGACTTTTTTATGTATCCCATTTTCGTCCTCCCGTAGATAACCGTAATATTCAAAAATTAATAAATGTTTGAGTATTTATTCTGTATTTCTGGAAAGGTGCGCAATTTTGTTTGCGCATCCTGCGAGAAACACAGCCCTTTCGGGTCCCGCCCAAAGGCGGGACCCGAAAGACTGTCAGATTACTACCACCAGTTCGGGGTCGTCTTGCCGTTGTGGCACTTGACGGACCCGCAGGTGACGTTCGAGCCGGAAGTGGTGACAGTAACGGTGAAGTTTCCGCCGCACTGGCCATTGCCGCTGCCTGCAACATCGGTCGTGCCATTGTAATGGACGCCTGAAGCCGGGTGGCAAAGACCGCACTTGGAGGTGCTGGCCGTGACTGATGCGTAGGTGTCGGTCAGGTTGTTGTAGCTTGCATTGTCACGCAGGTGCGTGTTGGTAGCAGCCGAAGCGGCATATCTGACGAGGTGGCCATTGCCTACCGTCGCCCAATCCCTGCCGGCTACACCCGGATAGGTATGGCAAGCCGCGCAACCGGTCGGTACGCCCAGGCTCCATGCCTCGGTGGTGTACGAGCCGTGGCAGCCGAGGCCGGTGTTGGAGCAGGTCTTCGTGGCGGCGGTATATGTCATGCCGGCCCTTACGACTTTGACGTTGTATGCCTGTGCCGGGAGCTTGGCGCCATGGTAATCATAGGTGGTGCCATGGTCCGGATGGCAGTTCGTGCAAGCAAAGTTATTCGGGCTCTTGAAGTGGAAGTTGTGGCCGGAGGACAGCGAGCCGGTACCGGTGTTGCTGGTATCGAGCGTGGCGGCCGCCCAGTAGTGGCACATATCGCAGCCAGTGCCCGCGCCCTGCGCCCAAGCCGTGTTCCAGGTTATGGCGGCAGACCTCGGATGGCAGGTGTTGGTGCAGGTCGTGTTCAGGCCGGCCTTTGTGGAGCCGGTGATCTGGCCGTTGAGGACCGCATTGTCGGCAACGACGTTTGTACCGTCGGTGGCGTGCGGGTATGCCTTCTTCGTGCCGTCGTCGGCTTTACCGCCGGAGAATATGTCGGTAACGACATTCGGGTGGCAGGCAACGCAGCCCGCGTTGTTAGCGGAGCTCATCAGGACGCCTGCGGCCGTCGTGGTGTTGGCGAGCAGGTGCGTGCTGTGCTTGCCGGAAAGGCCAGCCTTGTCGACGATATCGTCGTGGCAGGAACGGCAGGAGAGCTTGATGTTGCCGACCGTGGTGGCGGTGTAGTTGCCCCACTTTGCCGAGCCGTTGTCCTTGTTCTTGTGGCAGACGTTGGTGCAGGTCTTCGAGGCCGAGTTGTACGACATCGTCAGCGTATTCAGAGCGCCAACGGCGTTCGTGTTGCCGGTTACGTTAATGAAGTTGTTGTTGTGGGTCCTGGACGCGATACCCTTGGCGTCCGAAACCGCGGCGTGGCAATATGCGCACTTGCCGTTGCTGGCGACCGTCTTCTTGTAAGTGAGCGAAGAGTAGTTGACATGCATGCCGTGCAGGCCGCGCGCCGTGTTAGTGCAGTTGTCGCCATTGACCGGATTGCCGTTCGGGGCAGTACCGTGGCAACCGCCGCAGGTGATCGTCGCGGCAGATGCCATCGACGCGAGACCCAGGGTCAGCGCGAAGGCCATTACCGCCATTAACAAAGTCTTACATTTCCCCATTTCATCCCTCCTGATAAAGTACCCGATTAAAACTTACTTCCCAAACTCCTTAAGAAGTCCTTCTACGGTACATCTAAAGTTAATAACCTTGCCTTAATACCAGTTCGGAGTTGTCTTCCCTGCTCCGTGACACCTGACATTGTTGCAGGTGACATTGGAGCCGGATGCCGTTACCGAAATCGTGAAGTTGCCGCCGCCGCAGGCCGAAAGCCCGTTGCCAGCAACGTTGACCGTGCCGTTCTGGTGGTTGGACGGGACGTTCGGGTGGCACTTGCCGCACCTGGTCGGGTCGGCAACCATGGCCGCATAGGTGTCGGTCGCCGCGTTATAGCCGGTCCCCATCATATGGGCCGCGAACACATCGTCGGTGACCAGGTGGCCGTTGCCGGCAGTCCAGGGGTTAGTCGCCGAGCCCGGATACGAGTGGCAGCCGTCGCAGCCGGACGCGGTCTTCCAGGTCCTTGTGCCGGAATGGCATCCGATGTTGGTGCAGGTGTCGTCGTTTGTGCTAATCTTGCCGGTCGTGCCGCCGTCGCTCCAGCCGGAGAGGATAATCTTCGCGGAGGCAAGGCCTTCCGGATGCGCGCCGGAAACCGCCGGGTGGCAGTCGGTGCAGGCCGCGCCGCGTGCCAGGTGCGACTTGTGGTCGCCGGCGTCAACCCAGCCGGACGGGATTTTATCGCTGGTCAAGTCGTGGCAACTCGTGCAGTCGCCGTTCGGCTTGAAGCCGCTTGCGTGGCTGTGGCACTGTGTGCAGTTGAGGTTTGCATTATGCGAGGCGCCAGTGCCGTCGGCCTTGTGGTAGTTGGTGGCCATGTGGCAGGCTGCGCAGACCCCGTTGCCGGAGCCGTTGCTGAAGCTGTTCGCGCCGCTGAAATTCTGGAAGTTTATGGTTTTGCCGTTAATTGTATTCCTGATCAGCATTATATTGTTGCTGCCGTGGGTCGTATGGCACTCCAGGCAGACGGTCGCCGTGGCATGCTTTGCGCCAAAATGGTTGTTCACGGAATCGGAACTGGAATACCCGTCGAACCTGGTCTTGTGGCAGTCGGTGCAGAGGGTCGAGCCGTCGGCCTCGCGGAGCGCGTTGCCTTCTTTGGATGCCGAGTTATGGACATCATGGCAGGAGGTGCAGATGACCTTTCCGCCTTCGAGATAGACCGCCGAAGATGCGGACGGCTTCAAGGTATTGTTCAGGCCGAAATTCTTGCCGTAGGTCAGGTTGACCGGGTGGCCGTCCTTTACGCCGGTGCCGGGGGCATGCGAAGCCGCGGTATCGACACGGTCGAGATGGCAGTCGAAGCAGGCCGCGTTGGCCTTGTTGTCAACCCTGTAATACGGCTGCGGGATATCCACATAAATGACGCTGGCTGCGGACTGCGCTGCCGTGAAGGTCACCTTGGCCGTCGTGTAATCGTAGGAATATTCGGCCGGGCTGACAAGGTAGTCCTTTTTGGTGCGGCTGTTCGTCGGGCGGGCGGTCGTAGCGGCGGCCCTGTACACCTTTACATACTGGGACAGGTGCTGGTCCGTTGTCGAGTAACCGAGTATGGTGTAATTTATATGGTCGCCGGAATCCGTGGCCTGTATCCAGTCTATATTCTGTATGCCGACAATCTTCTGCACGCCCTTGTGACAAGTGGTACAGACGACTTTATTGCCGGGCATATAAAACACTCCATTGTAGCCCGCTGCGGTCGGAACCCTCGTGCCCCCGGCTTTAATGCTGCCGTTCCAGCTGTGCGAGTTGCCCGAGTAGCTGCCCGAGACCAGACCACCTGTTACATTATTATATTGGACTGTCGATGCCGAGCCGACCGACTTGTCGTGTGCCTCGCCGCCCGAGTTATGGCACGAAGCGCAGAAATTGGCCCAGTTTGCCGAGTCGCTGGTTGTCAGAGTCTCCGGCAGGAAGGTTCCCTGGCTCACGGTATGACATGCCGCGTTGCCGGCGGCGCAGCTGGTGCCATAGCCCGGCCGATAGTCCGTATGCGGTGGGTTGTTAGAGGCTGTCGCACCGGCGAGGCCATAGGCCGCCGCCAGGAACGTCAGGGTTCCCACCAGCGTCAGAAGCGTTTTTTTCATATCCGCACCGCCTTTTCTCCTAAGTGTTAAACTTATAAAATTCAAATGTTTAAAAGAATAAGCCATTTCATTCGCATCAGGTGGTTAATGTATATATTCCTAATAAAGACCTTACTGCCATGTAAGGGATTTCCCTTATAATACAATGACTTATAAGTGCAACAACCGTACCTTTGGTCTTACTTAGGAATTATTGGCGTGAAATTTTGATGTCGGCAGGCTAATAGGGCATGGTCTAAATCTTTATTAATTGATGGGATAACTTTTAGATTGGCCGTTGCGATTTTTTAAAAAATAATGGATACAGAAACAAAAAACAGCCCCCAAAAAGCGCTTGGGGGCTGTTTTTATTCGCGGAAGATTGTTTTTGCGCAATTGAGGGCCTGCGCCCATGAGCATATGCGCTCACCGATGCTCAATCACGCTTTCCGGGACGGGTCTATTTGTTATCGAGTATGACAAGTCCCTTTTTTATCGCATACTTTATCAGTCCAGCCATATCATGTATGTCGAGCTTGCTCATTATATGCGCCCTGTGGGTCTCCACCGTTTTGACGCTGATACCCATTAAATTGCCTATCTCATTGTTAGTATAGCCCTCCGCGATAAGCTGGAGCACTTCCTTCTCGCGGTTCGTGAGCTTATCCCCTTCTGCCTTCTTTTCACTGTCTTCACGGAGATAGCTCTCCATTATTTTCCTTGAGATAAGCGGCGAAAAGAAAGGGTTGCCGCCTTTGACCGAGTTGATCGCGGTTATCAGTTCGTTTGCGGCCGTCTCCTTTATCAGATACCCGGATGCGCCTGACTTGAGTATCTGAAAAACATACTCCTCGTCGTTATACATGGTGAGCGCCACAATCTTGACCTCCGGCATTATTTTCTTTATCTGGCGGGTCGCTTCGAGGCCGTTCAAAATCGGCATGGCGATATCCATTATTACAACATCCGGCTGGAGTTCCTGGGCCTTCTTGACGGCATCCCTGCCGTTGTCTGCCTCTCCGACGACCTGGAAGCCTTCCTGGGACTCAAGCAGCGCACGGAGCCCCTGCCTTACGATAGTATGGTCGTCAACCAGCAGTATTTTCAACATCTCCCCCATCTCGTTCTCCTTTCGCCATCGGTATATCGACTAAAAGCTTCGTCCCAGCCCCTTTTCTCGAAATAATCCTGAAATTGCCGCCCATCAGCACAACCCTTTCCCTTATCCCGAGCAGGCCGAACCCTTTTGGGCTAGTCCCATCGGGGTCCGCCATATCGAACCCCTTGCCGTCGTCCTCGATTTTCAAGTTCACTATACCTTGTTCCGGGACTTTGACAAGGGTTACAAACACGTTCTTCGCCTCTGCGTGTTTAAGGATATTAGTGAAAGCCTCCTGGACCACCCTGTAAAGCCCTACCTCAAACTGCGGGTCGAGCCTTTCGTCTATACCCTCTTCGGAATACTCGACATTTATGCCGGACCGCTTCCTGAAGTCCGAGACAAGTTTGCTGATTACGGTGCTGAGCCCCAGGTCGTCGAGCATCGAGGGCCGCAGTTCAAACGAAAGCCTGCGGACGCTGTCGAGCGCGGATACCGCCATCTCGACGGTGTCCCTGACCCTCGTCCTCGGCTGCTCCGCGTCCTGCGGAAGCTCAGACCTCAGCATATCGAGGTTAATCTTTATCGCGGTGAGTACCTGTCCCAGTTCATCGTGCAGGTCCCTGGAAATCCTCTTTCTCTCCTCCTCCTGCGCCTCGAGTATCCTGTTGGAGAGCTGCTGGAGGTCGACATTGTATTTTTCGACAGTCCTTATATAAAACGACGAAGTCTCGATAGCCACCGCAGCCTGGTTGGCAAACCCCATGACGAGTTTCAGGTCGTCTATGGCGGCCTGGTTCTTCCCGGCCTCCAGCACCAGGAACCCGAGCACCTTACCTTTCGAGGTAAGGGGCACAAGGATAAAGTTATAAAGGTCCACCATCTCGCGGAACTTATTCGGGAGGTTATGGGTGCGCTGCCCGAGGTCCACCACCTTGACCGTGCCTTCTCCCATCGCCTCCCAGAATATTCCCGACGGGCTGAAGCTGAGGCTCTCGGAACTGAAATTTTCAAACCCGAGGGCAACCCTGCAATCGACCCTGTTCTGCTCTTCGCTGTATAGGAAAAGCAGGCAGCGCCTTACCTTCAGAAGGGCGGCAGCTTCTTTCATGATGATACGCAGCAGTTCGTCCAAATCCAGGCTCTTTGTCAGGGCCTGGGCCGTGTGGAACAACGCAGAGGCCCTGGCTGCATGCCTCTTGGTATCTTCCATCTGGAGGAAGTTCTCAAGCCCGCCCGCAAGCTGGTTGCCGATGGCCAGAATAAACTTGTCCCTATCGCCCGCGAACTCGTATTCCCCCAGCCCGGTTATATACAGGACGCCCAGCGCCTTATTTTTCGCCTGCAAGGGTATCCTCGCCAGATTATGCTCCCATTTCCCGCCGCAAGGCATGTCAGGGAGCGCGTCAAGCTCCTTTTTGTTATAAAATACTGCCTCGCCGCCCTGCATGACCTTGCCGCAGACACAGCGGCGGACCTCGGTGCATACCTGCCGGCCTGCCAGGGCTTCAGGGATGCCGGTATGCGCCTTCAACACAAGGTCCCCTTGCGGAGGTGACGCAAGCCGCACGGCGACACCCTTCGCTCCAAAACCGTCCTTTATTACCTGTACCGCCTGTTCGAGCATTTTGTCCAGGCTGGCGCTGCCGCCGAAAACCCGCGCAAGCTCATTGAGCGTAGCAAGCTCTTTATTGCGCATTAAAAGTTGCTCGGAATAACGGGTGCGCTCGTTTACCATCGCCTTGAAACGGCTGGACCTTGCGACCGATACCAGGCTCCACGCGAAGGCAAGCGTCATCAGCGATATTATCACTATTGTCCGCTGCAGGTTTTCAGCCGCTTCGCTGTAAACCTCGTCCATACTGCTGACCAGTCCTACAGACCATGGCCGCCCCCCGAACATCATCGGGGAGATAAATGTCATTTCTTTACCGTCCCCGTCTGTTGCATCCGTCTCGAAAACGCCTTCTTTCCCTCTGAGCATTTCTTTAAGCATTGCGCCGGAAGCCTTTATCTGATACAGGCTTTCGCTTGTCTGGTTGGCCAGCGTCCGGCCGTTCTCGTCTACGAGGAAGGCATGCGTCTGCGGGCCTGCATCCAGGTCGGCTATGAACTCCTGCTCGATGGAGCGGACATCTATCTTCTCCGAGACGACTGCCGAAAGCGTCCCGTCCCCCGAAACTACCGGGGCCGAAAGGTATACGCTCCAGCCACCCTTGTTGTCTTCAATTGCGGGAGAGAAGGATAACCTGCCGGCTTTTGCCTCTGTAAAATAAGGCTCGGCGGAGAGGTCCTGCATATAGCGGTCGATAAGCGTCTCGGGATAGGAGAACAGGAACCTGCCCTTGGCGTCCATTACAAAAAACGAGTGGAGTTTCTGTGAGCGATGGTGGGATTTGTAGGCTGTCTCGAGCGCCTGTTCCCCCTTTGACAGGCCGTACAGCCTCAGGTTGCCGGCAATACTCAATACCTCGGCCTGTTCCCGGCTGAGATACTCCGAAATCCCCCGCGCCGTATAACGGGCGGTCAGAACCCGTGCCTGGGAAAAATCGTTCTTGAGCTGCTGCCTGGTCGCGTAATAATGATAAAAGAGAGCAAACGCTGAGAGCAGGAACACCCCTACCAGGACCGCGAGCGGGAACACTTCGAAATTAAGTATGGTGATGGGCCGTTTTTTATTAAAGTTCATCAGCCTCAGACAACCTGCCCGCCATTTTCTATTACGTTGGTCCACCGGCCGGATTTCCTTACCGCGAGGGTCGGCCCGAAGAATACGAAATCCTGGTGGAACGGAGTGCTGACCTTGCCTCCCATAGATGTGTTGTCTCCGAAGGCGAGGTGTATGGTCCCGAGTATCTTCTCGGACTCGAGCACATTGTCGGGCTTCGAAGCCCGGTCGTTCGTGCCTATGCCCAGCTCGGCCAGGTTGCGGTTCATCGGTGCCCTGTCGAGGCTTGCGGTGAACTCCGCCGCGAACGGCTCGTCGCCTTCGACCTCTGCCGCCATCCCGTCCTTGACGGTCACCCGTACAAGAGAGACAAGCTTCCTGCTAGGGGCCCACTGAAGCACCAGCACGCCGTTGCCTGTGCCCTCGACCGGAGCAAGGTATACCTCGCCCGCCGGAAGGTTGCTGAACGAGCCCGGCTGCCTGAGGTTGCCCGTGTCCAACTGCGGCGGCCTGCCCGCGATGCTGAAGGTAATGTCCGTGCCGAGCGCCGTCGTGACCCGGGCCGCGTCCGCGCCCTCGATCGCCGCGGCAATCTTCTTCGAGCGGGCCTCTACCTCAGACCAGTCCACGCACATCGAGCCGTCCAGCATATCAGCCTCGAACATCGGCATGCTGGCGTACCTGACGCCCGACGCCGAAGTGAGCAGGTCCCGAAACCGGGTATGGCTCGTCGAGTTGTTCGGGAGCGCGACGACCGCGCGAACAGCCCCGGCGGCGTGCCTTGCCGTTATATCCGCCGCATTTTTTTTATCGTCGTCCGTCGCCGTTTTCGCTATTATCCTGTCCAGCACGCCCGAAGCCTTAAACTCGTCCACCGCGGCATCGCCGAAGGCGAGCCTCCAAAGCTCCTCGCGCGGCTCCGAGCCGTGGGTTGTCAATGCCTCGTATTCGTGGTACACGACATCCAGCCCGAGCTCTCTTGCGGCCTGGGCCGCGGCCCGGGCAACCAGGACAAGGCCTTCGCGCCGGCCCCTGTCCACCTCGCCTATTACCTCGTCGGGCCGCACCGTGTCGGTGAACACGAGCGTCCTCTCTCCCGGCCGGGAGCCGAGGTTGGCGGAAAATATTCCCTTTAGTTTTTCTACTGAGACGGGGTTGCCTGCGGCCATCTTTTTTATCCTTACTGCCCGAGAAGCTGGAGCGCCTCGCGGGCCTTGTTCTTGATGCCGTCGGACTCGTACTTGTCTTCGGAAAGCGACTTCAGCGGCTCGACGGCATCCTGCGTCCTGAGCGTTTCAAGGACATCTATCGCCTGCCACCTGACTCTCTGGCTCGACGAACGGAGCGCGCCGATAGCTGCGCCCGCAAGGCGAGGGTCTACTGCGTATTTGAGCGACTTGAGCGCATTGAGCACCACATAGTCGTCCTTCTCAAAATAGAGCACATCGAGCAGCTTCTCGACAGAGCGCGGCTTGTCAAGGACGCCGAGCGCCTCCGCGGCCGACGCGCGCACCGATGCGTTCTTGTCGGCAAGTGCGTCTATCAGCGGGTCGAGCGAGCGGCCCGTCTTGAAATTGGCCAGCATGGACGCGGACATCGCCCTTACCTCCGGGCTCTCGTCTTTTTTGAGCGCGTCCATCAGCGAGCCTTCGCTGTCCGGCTTGTCCTGTTCCCAGTGGTGCGCCTGGTAGCGTCCCATTATACCGGGGTTTCCGAGGGCCTGTGCGGCCGAGCGCCTTACCTTGGGCGATATATCCGTCCTCAGGGCCTCTATAAGCGCCTGGTGCGCGGACTCGTCCCACATGCCCGACAACGCCTCGGCGGCGCTCTGGCGCACCTTCTCGGCTTCGTCCTTCAGGGCCTTGACATAGGCCGGCATTGCGGACCTGTCGCCTATTACCGACAGCGCACCTATAGCGGTAAGCCGCACAGTCTCGTCCGGGTCTTTTGCCGCAGCCTCCGACAGCGCCGGGACAGCGGATTTCTCGTGAGCTTCACCAAGCGTCCTTGCCGCGGTCTGTCTTACAACGGGGTCCTGGTCCTTCAGGGACTCCGTGATTGCCGCCTGCCTCATCCCCGGCCTGGGCAACCCCTCCGTCTCGGCAAACGACTGGCCGCACACGGACAAGACGATTATCATACCGACCGTCAGCCACCTCATAAAGCTTTCTCCTTTCATACCGCTCTGCCCGCCCCGTTACTCTCCCTTGTACAACCTGTCCTATAACTTTCCAAGCTCCGCCTGAGCGGCCCCCGTCAACTCGTTTGTCGGGAAGGCCTCAATAAATTTTTTATAAGCGCTTGCGGCCTTGTCCTTGTCCCCGAGTGCGGCGTAGCTCCTCGCAATCCCAACCATAGCCATGGGCTTTGACGGGCTGTCGCCAAGGACCGTAGCCTTAGTATACCGTATGACCGCGTCTTTGTACTGCCCTGCGGCCTGGGCCGCATCGCCGGCGAGGCAGTAGCCCTCTGCGCGGACGACGGCATCCGCCGGGTAATCAGGGGCCTTGTCCAACGCGGCGGACGCATCGGGATATCTCTTCGCCGCAATCAGCGTCCTGCCCTTGCCCACCAGCGCCTCGGACGCGTAGTCGTTGTCGGCCGCCGCGGTATCATAGAGCGCGACCGCGCTGTCGGTCCTGCCGAGCTTTTCTTCGAGCTTGCCTGCCTTGAGGGCCGCAGGGGCCTTCAGCGGGCCTCCGGCGGATACTACAGCCCTGAACGAAGTTGCTGCCGGTTCGGACTTGCCAAGGGCGTCCTGCGCAACGGCCATCTGATAATACGCGTCGGCCTTCAGCTTGCTCTCGGGCTGGAGTTTCAGGAAGCTCTGGAACGCGGTTTCGACATCCGCATACCGTTTGTCCTTGAAAGCGTACTCGCCCACCTTGTACCATGCGTCCGCGGCGTGCGCACCGTCGGGATATTTTACCGCAATGGCCTTGAAGGCGGCCTTGGCGTCATCGGTACGGTTGAGCTTCTCCAGCGCCCATGCGCGGCCGTATTCGGCCTCAGGCATCAGCCTGTGCGCGCCGTACTGGGAGGTAAAGCTTTCATAAAGTTCCAGGGCCTCCTGGTACTTGCCGAGGTTGTAGCCGGTGTCCGCAAGCCAGAAAGTGGCGTCGGGACGCAGCTCCTGCTGGCCTGAATCGACCACCTTCTTAAGTTCGGACGAACCGCCGTCGAGGTCTTTGAGGTTGAGCAGGGACAACCCGAGGAAATAGTGCGCGCGCGCCGCGTATTCGCCGTCCGCGCCCGCGGCAATGTATTCACCGAACGCCTTCTTCGCCTCGGCCCAGTTGCCCTCGTTGAACTTCACCACGCCTATCTGGAAGGACGCCTCCTGCGAGACTCCGCCTGAGCCGCCTTTTTTCAGCTCGTCCAGAAGCGCCTGCGCCTTCATCGCGTCGCCTTTGGAGGTCAGAACTTTGGCCAGCTCAAGCTTCGCCCTCGTGCCGACATCCTTTCCGGCGCCTTTCTCGGACACCTTTGACAGAAGCTCGGCTGACTGTTCCGACTGGCCTGCCTGCGCAAGCACAAGCGCCCTCTGGAAGTCGGCTTCGAGCGAGAGCGGGTCTTTCGGGTTGGCCTCGGAGAAAGTACGGAATTCCGTGGCCGCCTCGGTGTTCTTCCCCTGCTTCAGGAGCGCCCAGCCGAGGACATAATGGGCCTTCTTGGCAGGCTCGGCCGTCGGGTACTTTGCAATGACATCCGAATAAGCCTTCGCTGCGTCTGCGTATTTCTCAAGGTTATAAAGCGCCTCGCCCTGCTCTAACATCGAGTCCGCCGAGAGAGAGCCGGCAGCATTCCCGGCAAGCACCCTGCCGAAGTTTGTGTAGGCGTCCTGGTAGTCCTTCATGCCCATCTGCGACCACGCGAGCCCGTAGACCGCCTGGTCCTTAAGGGCGCCCTGCGGAAACTTGACAAGATAGGCGTCGTAATTCTCCTTTGCTTTGTCGTAATCCTTCGAGCCGTAATACGCCTCGGCGATGCCGAAGTACGCTCGCTCGTGGTATTCGGAATCGGGCACACGGTTTAACAGTTCCCTGAAACCCTCGACCGCCTGCGGGTAATTTTCGTGCTCGAGATAATTCCTGCCGATGCTGAAGAGCGCCTCAGCCTTGCGCTTTGTGTCGGGGTATTCGGTCAGAAGCCGCTTGTAGGCGTTGATGGCCTTGTAAAGCTCGTCGCCCCTTCTCTCATAAGATTCGGCAAGTCCCATCAGGGACTCCTGAGCGAGCGGGTTGTCCTTGTATTTGTCGGCAATCTCGGTAAAACCGTTGATAGCGGGTAAAAAGTCGCCTACAAAGAGCTTCGCGCGGGAAAGGAGGTATTTGGCCTCGATAAGCTCGGACTCATCGGGGCTCATGGCGATGAGTTCCTGCAGCGGATCGATAGCCTCCTTGAACATCTTCGCCTGGTAGAATGCCCAGGCAAGCCCGTAGCGGGCGGTCTTTAAATCCTTCGGGTCCTTTGACCTGGCGATTGCCTGCTTGAACGAGGCGGCGGCCTCGGAGTACTTCTTGTTGCGCGTGTTTATCTCGCCCAACTTCATGTGCGAGCCGGTGACAAGCTCGGAGTCCGGGCTCATGTCCACAAGCCTGGTAAACGCGTCGGTCGCGGACGAGTAGTCCTCTAACTTGTAATAAGACCAGCCGAGGCCGTAGAGGTACTTGTCGCGTGCGCCGGAGTCCGGGTATTTGTTGAGCAGCCCAAGATACTTCTCGACGGCCTTCTTATATTCCTGCTTCTGGTAATAGGCCTCCGCGACCCTGAACTCGACTTCCGGCATCAGCTCGCTCGTCGGGTACTTGCTCACGAACAGGTCATAGCTGATGATGGCGTTCTCAAAGTCGCCCGACTTGATATATACGTCGCCAAGCTCCATCCTTGCAAGAGGAGCGTCCGGCGAGCCGGGGTGGTTCTGGAGGAAGGAACTGAGCGTGTTCTTCGCCTCTTCGTAGCGTCCGCCCATGAATGCCGCGTCGGCGAGGCGAAACTCCGCCCTCTCTGCGAATTTTTCTCCCCCGCGGGAAACCGCTGTCTGGTACGAGTTGCGCGCCTTGTCAAACTGGCCGTCCTGGGAATATGCCTCGCCCGCAAGGAACGCGGCCTCTCCGGCCTTCGGGCTGTCCGGGAACTTCGCCGCGACCTGGTTGAACGCGTCGGCGGCCTTCGGGAAGTTTACCAGCCGGACATAGCAGTGGCCCATCATGAAATATGCGTCGGAGCGGAGCGCGCTGTCGGGGTATCCGCTGATAAAGCCCTGGTATGCCTCGGCGGCTTTCTGGTAGTCCTTTAGCATGTACAGGCAGTCGGCCCTCCTCAGCTTCGCTTCCGGTATCTTGGGCGAGTCCGGGAATTTTGCCAGCAGGCTGTCGAAAGACGCGAGCGCTTCCTTGACCGAGCCCTTGGCGAACTGCGCCTCAGACAGGCCGTACAGCGCGTCGGACGCCTGGGCGTCGTTCGGGAACTGCTCAAGGAACTTTGCGAACTGGTCGGCGGCAAGGTCGTAATCCGCGTTCTGGTAGAGCTGTACCGCAGTCTTCATGATCTCGTTGGACGATTCGGCCAAGGCCGGCATAGCCGCTGCGGATACCGCCAGCAAAGCTGCTAAGAATAGGCTGAGCTTTTTCATGTTGCTGTCAATCCTCCAGGAAAATCCCTTCCGGCATCTTGAACTTAGTGACCTCCCAGGTGTCTTCACCGTTCTTGGTGTCGACCTGCAGGTGTGGACCAAACACCCTGACTATCCTTCGGGAGGGGTTGTCTCCGTATAATATCACGGTGACGGTCGCGTGAGCGTTGCCGTCACCACCGCTATAAAAATAATTCGACTTGATTGTATAAGCGCCTTTGTCCGCGTGCTCCTGCGTGAAGACCTCGGGCCCGAAATTGGCCTTCGAGTCCTGCTCTAACTGCGCACCCGCGATAGCCTCGGGAGACTCGTACATATTCGGGCTCTTGTAGTAGGTGTGCCCCCCGCCCGGCCCGTACATATGCAGGTCCATATCAGCGTGCGGCTTGTCCCAGGACAGTATGACCATGATGTCCTTGGGCTTGGCGTTCATTATGTTCACCTTGGTCCGCGAACTGCGCGAAACTGTCTCGCCGTCTGTGGACACGGCCTCTACAAGTATCGTGTTCTGTTCCTGCACCAACGCGATCTTCTGCTCGAAATAGCCGCGGTTTACAACAATGTCCATCGGGTTGCCGTTGAATATAAGCTTCGCCTTCTTGACTTGCGGGTCCCCGATAGTGCCCTTGACCGATACTACGCTCCTTTCGCTCACATCGAAGACCTGCCCGTCCCTGGGCGAGATTATGTTTATCGGCACCCCGGCGGACGGCTCGTAATAATCGAGCGTTATGTTGTCCTTGCCGACATTGCCGTCCACGTCGAAAGCCATGACCGTTACAATGTTCCTGCCCTTGGCGAGGGATACAACCGACTCAAACCTGCCCCGGTCGACCGATATGACCCGCGATTCGTTGTTTATCGTCAGGGTCGCCTTCCTTGTGCGGGTGTCCGAGACCGTGCCCGTAATCACCTGGGACAGCTTGTTCGTCTTGCCCGATGTAGGCGACAATATCTGGACGGCCGGAGCGATGGCGTTCCTGGCCGTTTTAACAGTCTTGCCGACCGCCGTGCCCTTCTCCATGGATGACGGGCCTATTTCCCCCTTGCCGAAAGATGCGAACCTGTCGCCGGACTGGCCGGGCACGCCCAGCGCCCCCTCGGCCATCTTCTTTCCGGCCCCGACCCCGGTCTTGCCGCCGGACGGGGTTACTCCCCCGGCCTGGGCCTGGTAACCGCCGGCGGGCCCGCCGGAAGCGGACTTCTCGCCGCTGCCGAGCCTTACCCCGCCCCTGCCGTTTCCTGTGCCGCCGCCCGAACCAGGCCCACCGCTGCCGGATGTCCCGCCGCCCATCCCGGAAAGGGACTTGACGCGTTTAACTTCCGAATCCGAACCGCCGACGCTGCCCATACTCCTGCCGACGCTGCCGACGAAGTCGGACGCCTTCTTTACGGCCGCACCCAGAAAACCTCCGAAACCGCTGCCCGTACCGCCGCTATCGCCGCCGCCGGATACAGCCCTAGATCCGCCCTGCTTTGCGCTGCCGGTGGCCGCGGAACCGTAGCCAGCTCCCGGCCTGCCGACCATAGAGCCTGCCGCAGCCCCAGCCGTCCCGGGGCTCACCGCGCCGCCCGCGCCCCTGTCGAGGCTCGCAAACTTCTGGCCCTGGCCTCCTGCACGCTGACCAGGCGCTCCGCCGCCGTTAGACGCCCCGGCCGTCCCCATATCGAGCTGCCTTGCCACGGGCACGCCGTCCACAAAATTGTAATTTTTACCCCCGGCCTGCGGCAGTTGGACATTGGCCCTTTCAGACTGGATGGACGGGCCCGTATCGCCGGAACTTGCCGAGGCGCCGAGGCTGCCCGCAGCCTTGCCTCCCGCGGCGGCCTTGTTAGACCCGAAAAGCGTCGAGCTGAAATCCGCATTGGCCTTGCCGGCCGCGGAAGCAGCTGCCTGCCTGTCCATGCTTGCAAACCTGTCAGGCCCGGCCGCCGATTTCCCGCCGGATGCCGGCCCGCCGCTTGAGAGGTCGAGCCTCCGCGCCGCAACCTCCGGGTTTGTTTCGAACTTCCGGTTCCCGGACGGCGAATTCAGCGCGACTTTCTTCTCCTCTTGCATATTCGGGGCTGGCGCATTGTCCGCCTGGCCGCCCTGCCTGATGTCGGAGGCGCGCTCCTTCTGCCACTTCGACTCCTTCGCGCCCGTATTCCCGATGTATACTCCGTCAGCCGTCACGGATGCCTTGGTGGCCGAGCGGTCTGTTAGCCCGCCGACCTTGGCCTCTTTAGCGCCCGAACGGTCGCTTCCGGCGGATGCGGGCGAAAGGCTCTTCCTGACCAAGTCCACATCCGAACTCGCAAACTCAGGCGAGTGCTGTTTCAAGTCCACACCCTTCACGCCCAGGCTCTTCATGGCGAGGTCTTCCTTAGTCTCGCCGCCCTGGACCGCGGCTGCCGATTTCCGGCCCACCGAACCGCTCCTCTCGGACTCGGACGCCTTGCCCGCCGCCGCCTGTCCCATCGACGCGCCGCCGCCTTTTGCGACCGAACCGGCCTTTGCGTCCTGCCTCTGCTGGTTGGCCGGGGTCGGGACTGCGTTGGCCTCGAGGTCTTCCCGGCTCTGGGGCTGCGGATTCTCGTCAACCGGCCGCGCCTCATCCGACGGGCTTTCGGCCATCTGCCTCTCTTCCTCCTGCTGGACATCCACTACCGTGAAGTCTTCCTTTGACTCCGGCTGCATGACGATGTCGTGCATTGACAGGAAGCCTATGGTAAGAAAAAGAAGGGCGTGTACGATGGCCGACGGGATGATATAACTGAGCGGGCCGCGCCTCTTGAACCTCTTCTTATCCTCGTCCAGAAAATCCGGCTTGTTGGAAGAAAGTCTCTTGTGCTGGGCTTTCAGTTTTTTTGTTACGAGGTCGTTATAAAAACTCAACGAGAAGGAATGCTGGCGGTCGCGGCCGTCGTCCTCCGCAAGGGCATAGCCGAATACCTCTCCGGCCTTCTCGTATTTCCCCTGGTGGATATATATCATGCCCAGGGTTTCGAGGTAGCGGGTCAGGCCTTCCTTGTCCTGCTCGACCGCCTTCTTCAGCATCTCCTCGGCGCGGTCCAACTCCCTGTTCTGGGCATGGCAGACCCTCGCGAGCATGTGCAGGGCCGCCGGGACAAGCGGGGCATTACCGCTGTCCGAGCCGCTGTACGGGCCACTGTCCTGCTCCGGCGAGCACACCTTGAGCAGGTCCTCGAAGCAGGCCCGCGCCTGGTCGTAGTCCCTGTGCCTGAAGTGGGCCGTACCGGCCTGGTATAATTCTTCGGGGGAGATATCGGCGACAAGCGAAGGGGCCGTGTTAGCGCCGCTCTTCAGGCCGGTCTCCGACCCGTTTTCCTGGTCCTCTTGCATCAAACTGCCCTGACATGGTAAAAGATAGAAAAAGCTTGTTTATTTTACGCTATTTATCGGCAGGATTTCAACTTTAATTTAGGATTTAATCTCGGAGGCAGAAGGCGGGAGGGCTGGCGGAGAACTTTCAGCCCGTTAACGGTTATAAAGCCCTTGTATAATATAGACGATATTTCTGTTCTTTTCGCGCAGCCTGCGCACCCCGTAGGCGTACCATGACTTGCCGTACGGCACATACTCCACCACCCGTAAGGACTTCTCGGCGAGCTTGCGCTTGACATCGTCCCTCATACCCATAAGCATCTGGAATTCCGGCTCGCACTTGCTTGTCGCCCCCAGCTCCAGACCGCGCTTTATCAGTTGCAGGTCGTGCGTCCCTATGGCAAAAGACGGCGCCTCGGCGAACAGGTACTCCATCATCTCCTGGAAGCGTCTGCGGACTTTCCCGCCGCCCTGTATGGCCACGCTCGGCGGCTCGTTGTATGCCCCCTTGACCAGCCGGACCTTTGCCCCGGACGCGACCATCTCACGCAGGTCGTCCCATGTCCTGTGCAGGCAGGCCTGGAGCGCTATCCCGGCGTTTTCGTAGTTGTCGCGCACCTTTGAGTAGGCCTTCAGGGTGTCCTCGGTCCAGGCCGAGCCCTCCATGTCCACCCACAGGAATATCCCCTTCTTGTCGGCATAGTCCGCCAGGAGCAGGAGGTTGTCCTCCATAATCTTCCTGTTGACGGAAAGCCCAATGTGGGTCGGCTTTACGGCAAGGGAGGCGTCCAGCCTCTCGTTCTCTATCGTGTCGATAATGCGGGAGTATTCCCTGCGGACGCGCTCTACGACATTGCGCTCCTTTAAATCCTCGCCCATGAGGTCGATGGTGACGCCCATGCCCATGGCGTTTGCGGCCTTGGCGCGCACAACGGCGTCCTGGAGTTCCGTCCCGGCGAAGAACCTTGCGGCTATCGGGTGTATGAGTTTTTCTTTGAACGTCATCGGGTTGGTCAAATTTTAGGGCCTATCAGCCACCGGGCCGCAGCCGCGGTGACAATGCCGTACGGGATGTTGACGATTAGCAGGTAGAGCGAAAAAAGCGCGCCGCTCTGCATGCCGAAAAATCCGATGCCGCGCATCGGGGCGAATATCAGGTACAGCGCCACAACCGGCGCGAGAAAATAGAAAAACCCGAATGTAAACAGGCGGTCCCAGTAAAGCCTGAGGAGGAACCCGAACGGGATTCCCCAAATCCCTCCCCAGATAAGCGGCCGGTACAGTTCCGGCGGGGAGAGGCTCGCGGCCGACTTCGCGCCCATCAGCGGGCCAATCCCCGTATAATATAATACTTGACTGAACAAAACAACTATTAATCCGCCCATTGTCCCGGCGGTGAAGCAGATTGCGATTCGCTGGCGGAGTGTCGTGCGGGTTTCCATCCAAATATGCCCTCCCGCCGGAAATTATAACAGAAAAGGCCGACTTTCGTCGGCCTTCTGGGCGTATAAATATATTTAAGGGAAACACCCCAACTGGCAGTTTTTGATGCGCAAATTCTCGTCGTTGCAGAACTGGCCGATTTCCTTTATCGAAATTTCCAGCTCCTTGGCGAGTTTGAAGGCGACCGGGCAGGGAAGCTTGCCGTCCTGCACTGCATCGCGAATCTTCTGCTTCTGTTCTTCCGTCATACCAGCACCCCCTTACCGTACGGGCAGAGGCAGGGCGACATCCTCGAAGGTTATGAACAGCGTAGGCTTTTCCACAAACCCGAGCGACGCCATGTCCGCCCCGTCGAACCTTTTGCAGATTTCGTCCTTCAGCTTCTCGACCGTTTCATCGAGGCTTATGCCCCTCACGGTCAGTTCCACATCGAGACACTCGGCAAAGTATCGGCCATCTTCTTCCCTTTTGATGAACGCCTTGATGCTGTACTGCATTTTTGCGGCCTCTCTGCTTATTTGGGTAACTCTTCCGTGTTGATCTTTTCCATCTTCTCCAGGTACTTCTCACTGCCCTTCGTGAGCTTCACCTTAGTGACCTTATCGTCAAGGAAGTAGACATATCTGTACTCATTTTTTACGTTTCCGATGAGCGGTATCCATATTATATCAGGGTAAAGCCAGATTTCGCTTGTTCCGTCCTTACTTTGGATGGCCGTAATATTCGAGGGCGACCCCATCGTCAGCCGCACCATCTCTTTGGTGAAGCCCGGCTGGACCTCGCCGTTCTGCATCGCGTACCTATGCCCCTTGTCCATCGCAGGGTGCTGGCGTATGTAGTCCGCCTTTGTCGCACATCCCGCAAACAAGAGGCCTGCCGTAATAAAAGCCAGCATTACCGTTTGTACAGGCTTTCCGCCCATCGGTTCCGCCTTCCTTAGCCGCATTTAGAGAAGCCGCAGCCGTGGCAAACGACGCAGCCTTCCGCGAAAGATACCATCGCGCCGCATTCCGGACATTCCGGACAGACATTCAGTTGGTTATCGCTTGAATAAACCTTGTCCACCGGGGCCTTGCCGGTCTTGCTGTCGCGGTTGACATACTCCTCAAGCGCCTTGGCAATAGCGTCCGCGCAGGAGTATACAGTGGAACCTGACACCCACGCGGGCGACGGGCAGCGGATACCCTTCAGCTGGTCTATTATGACGGAGGGCTCCATGCCGGCGCGAAGCGCCAGGGATACGAGCCTGCCGGTCGCCTCGGTCTGGGAGGTCGCGCAGCCGCCAGACTTGCCCATGGAGGCGAATACCTCGCAGAGGCCCTTCTCGTCCTCGTTGATGGTGACATAAAGCCTGCCGCAGCCGGTGTTTATCTGCCTGGTAACGCCGGTCGTCACCTCCGGCCTCGGCCTGGGAGTTATCTTGTGGACCGGGACCTCGACGATCCGCTCGACAATTCGCGGCTCGGATTTCTCGCCCTTTAGTTCCTTGGTCTTGCCGGTCGAGAGCACCTGCTCGCTCTTGGATCCGTCGCGGTATATCGTCACGCCTTTGCAGCCGGTCTTGTAGGACAGCATATAGACCTCGGCGACATCCTGCGGCGTGGCGTCGTGGCCGAAGTTGACGGTCTTGGAGACCGCGTTATCGACATACTCCTGGAACGCTGCCTGCATCTTTACATGCCAGACCGGCTCTATGTCGTGCGCGGTGACGAACAGACGCCTGACGTCCTCGGGGACGGTGTCGATATCGGCAACCGTTCCGTGGTGCGCGATGAGCTTCATGAGTTCGGGGGAGAAGAAACCCCTCTCGCGGGCGACCGCCTCGAAATGCGGGTTGACCTCTATAAGCTCGTCCTTGTCCATGACGTTCCTGACATAGGATATCGCGAACAGCGGTTCAATGCCCGACGAGCAGCCCGCTATGATGGAGAGCGTGCCGGTCGGGGCGATGGTCGTAACTGTGGCGTTCCTCATCCTCCTGCCGTCCGGCCTGTCGAATATGCTGCCCTTGAAGTTGTCGAACACGCCGCGCTCTTCCGCAAGTTTCTCGGATGCGTTCTTGGCCTCTTCGTCGATGAACTTCATTATCTCGCGGCCCGCCGAAATGGCCTCTTCCGAATTATAGGGTATGCCGAGCTTGAGCAGCATGTCAGAGAAGCCCATTATGCCGAGGCCTATCTTGCGGTTGCCCCTCGTGGTCTTCCCTATCTGCTCTAACGGGTATTTGTTCATGTCGATGACGTCGTCCAGGAAGCGCACCCCCTGGTGGGTAGTCTCTTTGAGTTTCTCCCAGTTGACCGCGCCGTCCTTGACCATGTTCGAGAGGTTTATCGAGCCGAGGTTGCAGGACTCGTACGGCAGAAGCGGCTGCTCTCCGCAGGGGTTGGTGGATTCTATCTGGCCGAGCTGCGGTGTCGGGTTGAAGCGGTTAAGCCTGTCGAGGAACACGATGCCGGGGTCGCCGGTCTTCCACGCGAGGTTTACTATCTTGTCGAATACCTCCGCCGCGTTAAGCGTGCTGACGACATCGCCGGTGCGCGGGTTTACAAGGTCATAGGACGCGCCCTCTTCGACTGCCTGCATGAAGGCCTCGGTTATGCCGACGGAGATATTGAAGTTGTTGAACTCGTCGTTGTCTTCCTTGCAGTATATGAAATCGATGATGTCCGGGTGGTCTACGCGCAGGATGCCCATGTTGGCGCCGCGCCTGGTGCCGCCCTGCTTCACGGCCTCAGTGGCCGCGTTGAACACCTTCATAAAGGATATCGGGCCTGACGCCACGCCGCCGGTCGAGGCGACCTTGTCGTGCGCGGGCCTTAAACGCGAAAACGAGAAGCCTGTGCCGCCGCCCGACTGGTGTATGAGCGCGGTGTTCTTTATCGTGGAGAAGATGCTCTCCATTTTGTCCTCGATAGGGAGGACGAAACAGGCGGAAAGCTGCTGGAGGTCACGGCCCGCGTTCATAAGGGTAGGCGAGTTCGGGAGGAAGTCCAGGCCCGTCATCAGCGCATAGAACTCCGCCGCCTTCTCCTCGACGGAGGCCTCGGTGGCGCCGTAGTTAAGCTCGGCCTTAGCGATATTCCTCGCGACGCGGGCGAACATCGCCTCGGGCCTTTCGACCGGACGGCCCTCCTCGCCCTTCTTGAGGTATCTCCTCTCGAGGACCTTTACCGCGTTGGGCGAAAGCTCAACGGTCTTTTTGAAGGCGGACTCTGAACCCGCCGTTTTTTTGCTGGACACTTTAGCCTCCCTGACGCCGAAAAAATCTACCTGTCCCGGGACACTCGCAACCCGGGCCTCCCCTGCTTCCTCGATTGCCATAATCCGCCTCCAAGATTGTCAGCGATATACTAAAATATTATAATGACAAAAAAGCTATGAATAAGTTCTGGATAAGTCTGTGGGAAAGACCGGTAACTATAAGGTCTTGCACGAAAATACCTTTCTGGGACCGCGTCAAAAACTACTCTATTGTGTAGATGCAGGTACTATTAAACACAAGATATTGTATTAAGTCAAGTAATAATTAGACGGAGCGTCTAATTTATTCCCGGACGGCGGCAGCGGGGATTGAGAGGCCGCAGAGGCAGTCGGTCAGCTCAAACCTGCCGCGCGAAAACGGTATGTATACAAGCTCTGCGGACACCGGCTCCACCTGGGCGTCGAGGGCAAATTTCAACGCCTTCTTGTTGCCCTTGGGGATGAGGGAGAAGAGGATGAGCGGGGCAAGCGTGAGCGCATCGTCCGGGGATATGGCGCAGCCGCTCGCGGGCAGACCGGCCTCTTTTGAGCCTGACGGTTGGAAAACCGGCTGCTGGCGGGTCAACCCCTGCGCAATCCGGGAGAGGGCCCGCATATTGCCCATATCAAAGGCAGGGACAAAGAAACGGAGCGGGATTTCACTGTCCGACTCTTTCGGGATGGAGGCCCCAGGCGCTATCTCGACCAAGTCCCGCTTGGTATCGAGCAGCCTGTCGCCTGCGCGCATCCTTACGCGGACTACCCAGAAAGGCAGGAGGTCCGAAGGCGGCGGGCTTTTAAGGACGGGTCCAGCGACCCTGAAAGGCACCTCGGTAAAATCCGAGCCGGTGATGTACCACGCCTTTGAGCATTCCTTGCAGAAGAACACGACATCCTTAGGACGCACCGGGAGGGCCGCCCCGCACTCGGGGCATTTCATCGGACGGAGCCCGGCCGCCTCGTACCCGTCTTTCGCGGGCGCCAGAAGCCTGTCGATAATATCGACCGGCGCGAAAGTGCTCCAGACATCTTCGGACAGCCCGTCCACAACGCAGAAACTGCCCTCGCCCGCCCTCGAAACCGTTTCGACAAGCCAGAGCGGGAAGTAGATTATCGAAGCCGCCTTCGCGAATACCGTCCTTGCGAAGACTTCCTTCTCGCCGGTATAGCCGAACTGCTCCTCCATCAGCCTGCCGCAGTCGAGGTCTGCCGGGGCAATCATCCCGCGAGCCGCCGCCTTCTTCCGCTCGAAGAGCGAAAGCTTTACCACTTCCGTCCGAAGCCCCAGCGAACATATTCCCAGGCCCGGCGCATCTATGGCCGGCAGGCTCCTGTCGATAGCTTTTGTCTCAAGCTCAAACCGCTTTTCGGTGAGCCTCGGCGCGCCGCATCCCGGCCCGCCGGAAAGCTTAAAGGAAAGTTCCACATCCCCGAAGCCGAAAGACAGGCCGCTCTGCTGACCGCCCGTACCCTCGGCCACAGCTATTTCCTGCGCCTCCCAGAAAAAGCTCTTTGCGGTGAAATGGTAGAACGGGACGAAGAACAAAGTGGCCTCGCGGGCCTTGTAGCCGCTTCTGCCTTCCGTCTTCAGCTTTAAAAGCGAGAGGGCGACCGCCCTGCCGGCCGTGAGCTTTTCGGGGATGAAATAAGACAGGACGCGGCCGTGGCCGGTGACGACATGGTCCGAGCCGCAGTACGAACAATGGACCGCGTTCGTACCCTCTTCGTAATCGAGACCGCCCCCGCAGGAGGGGCAGTTTGTCGATACCGTGAGCGGCATCTATTCCTGGACCCGCTCGCCGCAGGCCGTGCAGAACTTCGTGCCCGGCGGCAGTATGGTATTGCATTTCGGGCAGGCGTGCTTCGCGGAGAGCGCCGACCCGCACACCATGCAGAAGTTGGCCTCCGGGGGCAGGTCCTTGCCGCACTTCGTGCATTTGTTCACGACTACCATCTGGTGGCCGCAGCTTGAGCAGAAACGCGCCCCGTCCGGCACCTCCCCATGGCATTTCGGGCAGGCCGCACGAGGGACAGCAACCGTGGCCGCACCGGAGAACATCGCCTCCTTCATCATGCCGGGCATCATCATGCCGATGCCCGCGCCCGCGCCCAAGCCGACCGCCGCGCCTATCGCGCCCCCGGACTTTCCTGAATCTCCCAAGGCAACCGCAGCCTGGAATTTCAGGAATTTGTCGACATCCCCGACCGCGCCCATCCCGGAGCGCTGGTCTATTATCTTCTGGACTTCCTCCGGCGGGGTGATCGAGTTGATATAAAAGTCCCGCAGCTCAAGCCCGTAGCGGGAGAAATCTTCGAGAAGCCTCGCCCGGACGGCAGCCGCAATTTCGTCATAGCTCTTCGGGAGCTCGAATATGCTGTCGAGCGTCTCTCCCATCAGGTCGTTCAGCCTTGAGATTATAACATCCCTCAGGTAGTCCTTTATCTGCTCGGGCGTGTAAACGCCCTGCGTGCCGACCAGCGTGTTGACGAAGAGCAACGGCTCGGTAATAGAAAAGGTGTACGCCCCAAAGGCCCTCAGGCGCACCATCCCGAGTTGGCTGTCCTTAAAAGCTACCGGGTCGCGTGTGCCCCACCTCAGGCTCGTAAATACCTTCCGGTTTACAAAATATACCTCGGCCTTGAATATGCTCTCAAACCCCCATGGGAGCATCAACAGCTTGGTGAGCATCGGCAGGTTCTTTGTGGACAGCGAGTGGCTGCCCGGCCCGAGGACATCCACGCCACGCCCGTCCTTGAAAAATATCGCGGACTGCGAGTCCCGCACTATGCAGCGCGCGCCGAACTTTGTCTCGCCCGAACCTTCCTCCGGCACTCTGTGCACCATCTCTTCGCCGGTCGGGTCGAGAAACTCAATTACCTCCATGAACTGGGACATTCCTAAACCTCCCGAATGTGGTTTGAGGATATCTTACGGCCTGCCAAAACCTATGTAAAGCAAAATTCCGCAGGGCTTTGGATTGTGTTGACATGGAGGCCGCGCCGTGATATTTTCCTGCAATGCTTCTAAGTGTCATAATACCTTGCTTTAACGAGAGAAACACGATAAGGGAAATAGTCGGCAGGGTACTCGCCGAGCCTACGCCTAAGGAGGTCATACTCGTTGACGACGGCTCGACCGACGGCACCCGCGAAATAATCCGCGAGGAGCTTGCGTGCAAGGTCGCCCGGGTAATATTCCATGACAGGAATATGGGCAAGGGCGCTGCCCTGTCATCCGGTATCGCGGCGGCCAAAGGCGACTTCATAATATTTCAGGACGCCGACCTCGAATATAACCCGGCGGAGTACGGGAGGCTCATAGGCCCGCTCGCGGAAGGGACTGCGGACGTCGTCTACGGCTCGCGCTTCATGTCCGGCGAGAAGAGGCGCGTGCTTTATTACTGGCACAGCGTAGGAAACAGGTTTTTGACCCTGGTTTCCAATATGTTTACCAACATAAACCTGACCGACATGGAGACCTGCTACAAGGCCTTCACGGCCTCAATCATTAAAGGCGTCAATATCGAAGAGCGGGGTTTCGGCATCGAGCCGGAGCTTACGGCCAAGTTCGCCAAAAAGCACTGCCGCATTTACGAAGTAGGCACCTCCTACATGGGCAGGACATACGAAGAAGGAAAAAAGATATGCTGGAAGGACGGCTTCCGGGCACTTTGGTGCATTTTTAAATATAATATCCTCAGGTAAAAGTCAGGGACCAACGGTCCCGAAGAGTTTTAAGGAAGAACTGACATGGACTTAAGAGACAGCGTTTCCCGGCTGACAGATACGCACTTCAAAGGATTTTTGGCCTTTCTCGCCCTTTTCATACTTCCGTATTTTCTCATGATAGCCTATTTTTCATTTTACGACCGCGACGTGATGTACCTTCGGGGCGACTCCCCACAATGGATACTCAACCAGGAGGAGCTTCCCTTTAACAACGATTTCCCGACTGACTTCCCCGCCATTTATTCCGTCGAGTTCGACCTGAAATCCGCCCCTCAATGGACTTTCTTCAAGCTTACCGTTGCCCGCTCTTATATCCTCAATATTAACGGCGTCGCCCTGACTTCGCTGGAGGAGACGGAGAAGCTTAACTGGAAGGATATGCAGAAATTCGACATAGCTCCATATGTCAAGGAGGGGCATAACAAGATTGAGGTTTATGCAAGGAACAGGTGGGGCAGGACGGCGCTCCGGGCTGAAGGCGAGGTGCAACTGGATAACGGAATCCAAATATACCTCGACTCGGGCACAAACTGGGAAGTCCGTTCCTTGAAACCATACGCGCCCCTTAACATTGACGGCTCCCCGCAGGAACCTCAGGTGCTGGTAAGCCAGGACCTCGAAGACCGGATAGAGAGGGAAAGCTTCTGGCCTGGCGCCCTGCTGTTCTTCGGCGGTTCCATCTTTTTGGTTATAGCCATGTTTTGCGTCCCGGGCCTGTTCAGAAAGACGGACTCTCTGCTGGACCGGCTTGCGCCGCCTTCCCTGGGCGATGAAAGAATAAAAAGCTACCTGTACGCGGGATCTGTCGCCCTGATATTCGCGGTCTTCGGCACTACTCTAATAAACAACATGTTCAACTACGACCTCATCCATTCCGGAGACTATGAACCCTACAAGCAGTACCTCGACCATTTCCTGACCACCTGGGACATCCCGCTCGCAAGCGGCGGGTTCCAGATGTACAACCCGCCGTTTTACTACCTTATCTCGGCCGCGCTGTTCAGGCTGTTCGGGCCCGTCGGTCCGATGTTGGATGTCGTCCGTTACGGCCAGTTGATAAACACACTGTCCACTTTCGGGTCGGCAGTGCTGCTTTTTATGATAATCAGCAGGACGATAAAGGACAGGTTGGTCCATATCGTCACGCTGGCCGTGGCCACCACCATCCCGGTAATACTCTACAAGGCCCCGGGACTTTCCGGCGAGAACACGATGATGTTCCTTTGCATCATGTCGTTCTATTTCTGGATGAGGCACATTGAAAAACAAAATATATGGTTCCTAACGGCGGTGGGAGTTTTCTCGGGGCTTGCCTTCCTTACCAGGTATTCGGCGCTGATAAACATTTTGGGCATCTGCTCCGGCTTCTCATACGCATACATAAGGTATCCCGAGACGAGAGGGAGACGCGCGAAGGAACTTGTTTATTACTGCTCGATAATCTTAGCAATCGCGGGCTGGTTCTACTTCAGGAACCTCATGCACTTCAACAGGTTTTTCCCCGTGGCGGGACAGCACGACCTGTTCTTTTTCAGACAGCTCCCAGGGTTTCGGAACTGGGACTTTTATACCGCGTTAACCCCGCTGCTGACCGACGACCCTATAACAAAGGCGGATGTGCTGGAATCCTTCCTTGCCGGCTCCTACACCACCCTGTGGTTTGACGGGCAGAGTTCTTTCCTGCCGAACGCATTCCAGAACTTCCAGGCGGCATATCTGGCGATAGCCCTCGCGTTGTTCCCGTCCGCGCTTGCCGTTACGGGCAGCATCCGCACCCTTAACGACGTCTTTACAAGGCGGGCCGACCCCTGGGCCGAGATATTCAGCTTTACGATGGTGGCCATAGTCGCTCTGTCCTGGTCCAGCTTCACGCTGATCAGCTACACAGCGCCGATTTATTCGGTAATAAAGTCATCCCACCTGCTTTTCGCGTTTGTACCTATGGTCTACCTGCTGGCAAGGGGGCTGGACGGCTGTTTCAAAAGGTGCGGACGGGTATTCGCCTCAGCCTGGCTGTTATTCCTGAGCGGGCTTTATGTCTACATATTCTTCCTGAGATACTAAAAGAGGCGCCCGGCCTTACGGCCCGGCGCCTCTTAAAAGCCAAAATTTCAGCCTCGGCTAATATTTTTCGAACAGCTTGCCCCATTTGGAGCTGAGAGCTTCGTTCACCCTCGGCTTGCCGATGAACGGGTACCAGTAGAAATCATGATACAGGATTGAGGCAACATAAGACCAGGGCGCTATTGCCGTCCTCAGCAGCATCTTTTCGAGCGGCTTGAGCGGCCCCCAGTATATCATCTTCTGGCCCTTGGACACGAAGGTGTTCTGCCCGCGCGAGAAGTGCCAGTTCACATCCGAAATGTCCTCCCCTACTATATCGATTTCCTCTATCCTGCCGCAGCCCAGCCCGGCCTCGTGCGCCAGACGGATGAACTTCAGCCCCATGGGGTCGAACCCCATAATCTTGGCCGAGACCGCGTCTATCGCAACCTGGTCCGACGATGCGATTATATAGTCCTTTACGAACGGCACCATGCACCTGGGCCCGGGCCCGTCGCCCGCGAAAGTCCCGTCCATTACGGCAAATATGCCCCCGTGTATCTCCTTCTGGATCGTCAGCAGGTCTACAAGCGTCTCGTGGATGACCGAGTGGGTCCAGTGTCTCTTCTCGTGCAGAAGCCCGCCAAAGGCGTTCTTCATAGCGCCGGTCATGTCGGTGAACACATGGGTCTTCATCGTCGGCAGATGTATAATATTCTCGCCGATGAACCGCTTCGGGATCTGGATGCCGTCCGGGTATATGTCGTTTAGGACCAGCATCTTGCCCTTGGGCTCGTAGGTTATCCATTCCTCGCCTTCGTACAGATGGACATTCCTCAGGCCGTATTTTTCGATTACGGGCTTGTGCCTGTTCTCTATTTCGCCCTTCTTTGCCGACACGACTACCGTGCGGTTGTGGCAGCCGTGGATTAAATCCTTGCTGTAGCCGTCGTCGAGCATGGTCTTTATCACGCCCTCGAGCTGCCAGGGCGTCGTCGAGCAGGCCGGGTAGAAGTGGTGCCAGGAGATGTTTATCTTGAGCGCTGTATCCCTGTCTTTTCTTACCACATCCTGGTAGCCAGCCATCCGCATCAGCCGGCCGTAGTCCTCAAGCACCGTCTCCGGGCTTGTCTTCAGTATCGCTACTTTTGGTCTACCCATCTGGCGTCACCTCGTATTTAAAAAACGTATAGTATTATAACCGTGCTTATGCCCCAGAGGACGATGTTGGCCAGCAGGGGGATATCGTTCATCATGGTCCTGGACGGGTTCCCGCCCTCTTTTTTCAGGTGTATCAGGTAGAGGTAGCGGAATATGCCGTATATCACGAACGGGACGGTATAGACGAGCTTGGTGCCGCCGAACTTGTGTATTGCGTCGTCCGAAAGAGTGTACAGGATATATGCCATCAATGTTGAGGCCGTCGATACCGCTATCATCTGGTCGAGGAAGTATGTGCTGTAATCGTCGAGGCTCCGCCTGTATTTGAAGGCCTTGCCCGGGCTCTCCACCGCGAGGGACAATTCGATGAGCATCCTCGTCCTCTCGTCCAGTACCGTAAGCTCGTGCCTCCTCTTGGCAAGCACCAGGAAGAGGGCGAGCAGTATCGTGCAGACGAGCAGCCACGGAGATATCTCGACCGATAGTACCAGCCCGCCTGCGGCGGCCCTTATGACAAACCCAATCGACACTATAAGCACATCTATGATTGCTATCCTCTTCAGATAGGAAGAGTAGAGCACGTTTATTATGAAATAAAAGGTGGCTATCAGGCCAAAGCCCAAATTTAGAAAATAGGACATTACGAGGCCGAAAATCGAAAATGACGCAAACAGGGCCCAGGCGAGCCATTTGCTTATCCTGCCTGCGGCGATGGGCCTGAGCCTCTTTGTCGGGTGATGCCGGTCTTCGTCGTAATCCATCAGGTCGTTGAAGATATATATGGCACCCGATATTAGACAGAACAGCCCGAACGCCGCAAAGCTCTTCAGCACATACTCAGGCTGCATAAGGTGCCTGGAAAATATGAGCGCAGGGAAGATAAAGAGGTTCTTCACCCACTGATGCGGCCTCATCATCCTCAAAATATCTTTCAAAATTCTCAAATCCCGTCCCCTACTCTATATATTAATATGCGACAGCTCGCGCGAATACACTACCTCGTCCGCGCGCGCTGCGGATTTCAGCCAGCGGGCGTATCGAGATACCGTTCTTTCATCAAGCTTGCTTCAGATATATAATAATAGGAATGGTAGTATTTATTCAAGTCAATAATACCCGTTGCGCCTATATACAAAGCGAATAAGGCAGTTAAAATCCCATACCTGCCGACGGCTTTCATTCTGGGCCAGGAGGCGAGCAAGCCCTCTGACATAGTTCCGGTGCCGCTTC
>DASXVI010000121.1:0-9399 GCA_036504315.1 Nitrospirota bacterium | reverse complement strand
AGGGGGTATCCCATGCATGGGTAGCCCCATCAAAATATCGGCTAAAACCGGCGAGGGCATCGAGGAATTGACTGTCAGGTTGCGGGAGTCCGTGCTGGGCGGCGGCAGCGAGAAGCCGCCCGAGGCTATGGTCAACCTCCGGCACAAGCTCGCGCTCGAGAGGGCGGCGGCGGGGCTGACGCGGTTTGAGGCCGGTATAGCCGAAGGGGTCTCTCCAGAGTTTCTGGCGCTTGAGGTGAGGGAGGCGCTGGACGCGGTCGGCGGGATTATCGGCGAGACGACGCCCGACGATGTCCTGAATATAATCTTTAATAAGTTTTGTATTGGAAAGTAATTAATGTTCAATAGTTTATGATATCTGTTCCACGTGGAACAAAAGGCGGGAATGCACGAGTTCGAAAGGCACTATGATGTAATAGTCGTTGGCGGCGGGCACGCGGGCTGCGAGGCTGCGCTTGCTGCCGCCCGGATGGGCTGCCGGGTAATGCTGATAAGCATGAACCTCGACACCCTCGCCCAGATGTCGTGCAACCCGGCCATCGGCGGGCTGGCGAAGGGGCATATAGTCCGGGAGATAGACGCCCTCGGCGGCGAGATGGCCAGGAACATCGACAGGACCGGCATACAGTTCCGGAGGCTTAACACCCGGAAGGGGCCGGCGGTCCAGGCCACCCGCGCCCAGGCCGACAAGCAGTGGTACCGCCGCGCAATGAAGGAAACCCTCGAACGACAGGAGAGGCTGGACCTCAGGCAGGGGATGGCCGTCCGTCTGGTAGTCGAGGGTGGGGCTGTCCAGGGAGTAGTAGACCATCTCGGCATCCGTTACCGCGCGAAGGCCGTGGTACTTACGACCGGGACCTTCCTAAACGGGCTTATCCATATCGGCGAGACGAGCTATCCGGCTGGCAGGGCCGGGGAGTTCCCGGCGGTCGGGCTGTCCGAATCCCTTGCGGATCTGGGGTTCCCTATAGGCAGGCTGAAGACCGGCACCCCCCCGCGCATTGACGCCAAATCGATAGACTTCTCGAAACTCCAGCGGCAGGACGGGGACGACCCGCCCCCGCCTTTTTCGTTCTCGACCGGCCGGATAACCAACGCCCAGCTTCCCTGCTGGATTACCTATACCAATGCCGAGACGCACAGGATTATCATGGGCAGCCTCGACCGCTCACCGCTTTACAGTGGCGTCATAAAAGGGACCGGGCCCAGGTACTGTCCTTCTATCGAGGACAAGGTAGTCCGGTTTGCCGACAAAGGGCGCCACCAGATATTTCTCGAGCCCGAGGGCTACGATACCTCCGAATACTACGCCAACGGCATCTCTACAAGCCTTCCGGCTGATGTCCAGATGAAGATGGTCCGCACCATCCCCGGCCTTGAGGATGCTCAGATAATGAGGCCGGGATACGCGATAGAGTACGACTATGTGCCTCCTACCGAGCTTTCCGCGACGCTTGAAACAAAGCGGGTGGCCGGGCTTTTCCATGCCGGTCAGTTGAACGGGACCTCCGGGTATGAGGAGGCCGCAGGGCAGGGGCTGGTTGCCGGGATAAACGCCGCCCAGATGGTACGGGGAGGGGAGCCGCTCGTGCTGGGCCGGGACGAGGCCTATATAGGCGTGATGATTGACGACCTGATTACCAAGGGCGCGGACGAGCCTTACAGGATGTTTACCTCCCGGGCGGAATACCGTCTGCTCCTGCGCGAGGACAACGCGGACCTGCGGCTGATGGACAAGGGGTATGCTCTGGGCCTAGTTTCACAGGATGTATACGACAGGTTCCTGAAGAAACGGGACGGCATAGAGCGGGAGCTTGAGAGGCTGTCTTCCGAGCGGATAGTCTGTGACGGTGAGAAACCGAGCCTGAAAGAGCTTTTGAAGAGGCCGGAGACGACTTATGCCGATATTGTAAAGCTTTCACCGCCTGCCGAGGCCCTCACGCCGGAGGCCGGGGGGCAGGTGGAAATACTGGTAAAATACGAGGGGTACATCAAAAGGCAGGCGGGCGAGGTCGAGCGGCTAAAGAAACACGACGGGAAGCTGATACCGCCGGCCTTCGAGTTTGCCGCGCTGTCGGGGCTGTCCCGCGAGGTACGCGAGAAGCTGGAAAAGGCAAGGCCAAGGAGCGTAGGCCAGGCTGGCCGGATACCGGGCATCACCCCTGCGGCGGTCGCAATCCTGCTTGTGGCGCTGGAGAAGATCAGAGGCAAAAAGCGTAAATAAACCGTGCTGGCGGGGCGGTATGTACTCTCGTGCGTTGGATGGGCTATTGGTCTCAAGTTGTCGTTAACGCTCATCAACCCGCCTGCGCAAGTCGCTCATGGCCCGGGGGTCTGCTGGCGGGGCGGTATGCATTTTCGAGCCGTCCTGACGGTCGCCGTCCCGCTTTCATAATTCCGGCTGTACTCGCTCCACTGCCGCAGTCGCTCGTCAAACCGGACTAATGACCGCGTCCCGTCTCCCAACGGACGCCTCTCAACTTCATACCGCCCCACCCGGGATAATCCGGGTGCCCGGAGGGTGTGCCGCCAAAAGTGGCAAATGCGGAGGTCGAGCAGACAAAGTTGCATTTGTTAGGGCGCAGCTCGACGCAAATGCTACTTGGTCGCGAAGGCCGACATTCGTTTGCCCCGGCTTGGAGGCATACCCGAGGGCTAAGGCTGATATTGGCTCGTATTCTCCTTGGTTTTTTTGTTTTGGAGGTTCTTCTGGACTTTAACGACCTTCTTATCAAGGGCGCTTCTCAGCTTGGCGTGGCATTGACCGGCGTGCAGGTGGATGCCTTTGCCGTTTATCTTGCCGAACTCCTCAAATGGAACGCCAAGACCAACCTGACGGCAATCGATGAGCCGGGCGAGGTCTTGGTCAAGCACTTCCTCGACTCCCTTACCTTGGTTAGGATGCTGCCGAAGGGACGGTTCCGGGCCGCCGACATCGGAAGCGGGGCGGGCTTCCCTGGGCTGGCGTTGAAGGTCGTCCTGCCGGAGATGGAGCTGGTTTCGGTCGAGCCCGCAAGGCGCAAGGCCGCGTTCCAGCGGCAGGCCGCGAGGCTTATGGGCCTGAAGTCCGTGACGGTGCTTGAGCGCAGGCTTGAGGATGTCCTGCCGGAAGAGGCCATGTTCGATGTGGTCCTTTCCCGCGCCTTCAAGGAGCCGGGGCTTCTCCTGCCCGGGCTATCCGGCCTGCTCGCCCAGGGCGGGCGGGTAGTCCTTTCCGTCGGGCCGGAGCAGACGCTCCAGCCGCCGGAGGGCTGGACGATACTCGCGAGCGAGAAAATAATACTGCCGTTTTCCGAGTATTCGCGGACAGTTGCAACTTACATCCCCGCCTGACGTTCCACGTGGAACAACCAGCCCGCATTTGGCTTGACATCGGCCCTTTCTCCCTTTAGAATAGCTTATCGATTTGCCCGGGAAAGGCAATTTTAATAAGTTGTAATACTGTTTAAAATCAATGGTTTGGCGGGTGATTGTCCAGTTGTCCGGTATTTAAAGAGAGGCAGGTTTTTTATGGCAGAGGCAAGGGTTATAGCCGTGGCCAACCAGAAGGGCGGGGTGGGCAAGACCACTACCGCAGTCAATACGGCGGCCTCGCTTGCGGCGGCCGAGAAGAGGGTCCTGCTGGTGGACGCCGACCCTCAGGGCAACTCCACGAGCGGCGTGGGGATATCCCAGGAGATGGTCGAGAACAGCATCTACAAGCTGTTCACCGGCGAATGCCGGATGGACGAGCTCGCAATCGACACCTGCCTGCCGCACCTTAAACTCGTGCCGTCCTCGACAGAGCTGTTCGGGGCCGAGGTCGAGCTTGTCGGCCGCGAGGGCAGGGAGATGATACTCCGGGACGCGCTTGTCCCGCTGCTCGCCGATTTCGACTACATAATCATAGACTGCCCGCCGGCCTTGAGTCTCCTCACTATAAACGCCCTGTCCGCCGCAAAGACCGTGCTCATCCCGGTCCAGTGCGAATACTATGCCCTCGAAGGGCTTTCCCAGCTTATGAAGACGCTTGAACTGGTCAAGGACGCGCTGAACCCTGCGCTCGATGTCGAGGGCGTACTGCTGACGATGTACGACGGCAGGGTGAAGCTCAGCCGCGAAGTAGTGGAAGAGGTGAGGAAGCATTTCGGCGACAAGGTCTATGAAACTATGATACCAAGAAATGTCAGCCTGTCCGAGGCGCCGAGCTTCGGGAAGCCGATAATAACGTATGACATACGCTCGAAGGGCGCTCAGAGCTACCTGAGCCTTGCGAGGGAGGTAATTCAGCATGGTTGTTAAGTCGTCGCTCGGGAAAGGGCTTGGCGCGCTCATCCCGCAGGGCCAGGCCGCCGCTGCCGCGGAGGCCGCGGGCAGGGGCATACTCGAGATAGAGCTTACGCGGATAACGCCGAACATACACCAGCCGAGGAAGACCTTCCGCGAGGAGGGGCTTGCCGACCTGGCCGCATCGATAAAGAGCAACGGCGTAATCCAGCCGGTCGTCGTCCGCAAAAAGGACGGGGGCGGCTACGAGCTTATCGCAGGCGAGCGCCGCTTCCGCGCCTCGATGGTGGCGGGCCTGAAGAAGATACCGGCCATCATAAAGGATGTCGCCCCGGAGGGCGTGCTCGAACTTGCGCTGATAGAGAACATCCAGCGCGAGGACTTAAACCCGGTCGAGACCGCCGAGGCATACGAACGGCTCATCAAGGAGTCGGAGTATACGCAGGAGCAGCTCGCGGAGCGCGTCGGCAAGGAGCGTTCGACCGTCGCGAACTTCCTGAGGCTTCTTGCCCTCCCGTCGGAGATAAAGAGGGACCTGGCCGAGGGCGCGCTGACCATGGGACACGCCAAGGCGCTGCTCTCGCTCGACGCCGCGCACAAGCAGGTGGCCATCCGCCGCGAGATACTGGCGCGCGGGCTGTCTGTCCGCGAGACGGAAGCGCTCGTGCGCAAGATGAAGAGCCCGGTAAAGGTAGTCAGGAAGAAGCCTGCATCGGCGCAGCTTGCGATGCTGGAGGACGAACTGAAGCGCAAATTGGGCACCAAGGTGCATATAAAAAATAGAGGTAAGGGCGGAAAGATCGAGATAGAATATTATTCCGCCGACGAGTTCGAGAGGATCCTCGACCTGATTCGGGGCTGAAAGGGGTAATCATGATGCTAAAAAAAGCGAAGGGCCATCCGGAAGTCGAAGAGATGGTTGCGTTCCTCGGCAAGGGGACTGACTTCAGAGGCATACTGCATTTTCAGGGGACCATCCGCGTGGACGGCCGGATCGAGGGCGAGGTAATCACGAAGGACACGCTTATCGTCGGCGACTCCGCCGAGATACACGGCAACCTCAATGTCGGCACGCTGATATCTTCCGGTACTATAACCGGCAACATAGTGGCCGCCAAGAAGGCGCAGATGATAGCGCCGGGCACGCTTACCGGCGACATAGTGACCCCTGTGCTGAATATTGAGGAAGGCTTCGTTATGAACGGGCGGTGCGAGATGGGCAAGGCTGTCAAGCAGGGCGCCGACAGGCTGCCGGCCGAAGCCGTAAGCGCATAGGGTTAAGCGACAAGGACAGGAATGAAGCGAAAAGTTGCAGTCGCAATGAGCGGGGGTGTGGACAGCTCTGTCACCGCCGCCCTGCTCAAGTCCTCGGGACATGATGTAATCGGGCTCACGATGCGCCTCTGGGGGGAGGATTGCGATTCCGAGCCGTCCGTCTCCTCCGCGCGCGAGGTCTGCAAGGCGGTAGGCATCGAGCACCTTGTGTTGGACCTGCGCGGGGATTTCCGCCGCAAGATTATCGATTACTTCATAAATGAATATATATCCGGCCGGACGCCGAACCCGTGCGTGCGCTGCAACGAATACATAAAGTTCGGGATGCTGACAAAGCTTGTTGACCTGGTCCGCGCCGAGAGGCTTGCGACCGGGCATTACTCCCGCATCCTGCTTGACAGGATGGGCCGCTACAACCTGCTCAAGGCCCTTGACGAAAACAAGGACCAGAGCTACTTCCTCTACCGGCTTACCCAGAAACAGCTGAGCCTCGCGCTCTTTCCGCTTGGAGACATGACCAAGGACGAGGTGCGCGACATCGCCGCAAGCATGGGGCTGCCTTCCGCGCACCGCAAGGAGAGCCAGGAGGTCTGCTTCATCCCGGATGACGATTACCGCGGTTTTATAGAAAACGAAAGGCCTGACGCCGTGGCGGAAGGCGACTTTGTGGACAGGGACGGAAACATACTCGGACGCCACAGAGGGGTCGCTTTTTATACCATAGGCCAGAGGAAAGGCCTCGGCGTCTCATCGCCGCTCGGCAGGCGTTATGTCGTCGAACGAAATGTCGAGAAGAACCAGGTTGTGCTCGGCTGCGAAGATGACCTGAAGGCGGATAGCTTCGTCGTGGAGCGCATCAACTGGGTCCCGATGGACGGACTGGACGAGGCGCGCGAAATGGAAGTGCGGGTCCGCTACCGCCACAAGCCTGTCAAGGCGACGGTCGTCCCGCAAGGCGAAAAAAGCGCGCTTGTCCGTTTCAACGAACCCGAAGCGGGCGTGACTCCCGGCCAGTCGGCGGTCTTCTACGAAGGCGACGCGGTAATCGGCGGCGGGATAATCTGGGGATAAAAAAGGACAGCCTCCGGGCCCCGCATGAGGGCGCGGCCTGAAAGCTGTCCTGATTACTTATTGCTCTGACGTAATATTTAATACATTCTTACCTGAAAGTCAAATCACCTTCCAGTAATTACTGCTGGTTATTCGTATGAACAGACGTATTCGGCTATGCCGTCCTTTACGGCAATCTCGAAATACGAATTGCCCGGGACCGTAAAATAGGTGTCGGCCGGGTACTCGCGCCACTCGGCGTCTCCGGCGACCTTCACGAGGCTTATTCCCGCGGTTATCTCCATCTTCTCGGCCACGCCGGTATTGAACTTAAACTCGCCGGGGTATATCATCCCGAGCGTCTTCTTCGAGCCGTCCTGAAATATTATCGTATGGCTGACGACCTTGCCGCCGAAATAGATGCTTCCCTTTGCTACCGCCGTGACATTCTCGAACTTCAAATCAGACATCTTTAATACCTCCGTAAAATTAATTCCGCCGCAACCACTTAACATAAACGAACGCTCAACGGCTGTCAAACATTTTAAATTATGGCTTATACCCGATATCCCTTCGCCTTGCGGGAGATGGGCGCTCCTGCCGTCCGCCTGCCTATTCTTAAGCCCATTTAATTTGACTTGAAAGGCCCGCTGAAGTAGCATAACTATGCATAAATAAAGGGCCCGTGTATAGCAGGCCATCGAGCTTTTTCAAGAGGAGCAACAAGTGAAAAAGACAGGCGCATGTTTAATCCGTGCAACTGCCGCCGCGATTGCGCTTTTTACGATTATTTGGGCTGTTCAAGGCAACGCCTCGGCTTATTCAGTAACGCCTCTTGGCAGCACGATTGGCGCAAATTTGAACGGTTCTGGTAATATATACAACGAAGACCAGCCGCCAAAATCCACCATAACCTCGCCGAACGACGGGGCGGTCTTTCCTGTCGGTGAAATTGGACTTACAGGGACCGCGGAGGGGCCGCAGGGGATTGCGTTCGTGGAGGTATCGACCGACGGCGGGGCTACCTGGAGCACAGCCGCAGGCAGCGGTTCGTGGAGCTATCGGTGGGTTCCTGCCTCAAGGGGCGAGTATACCGTCATGAGCCGGGCTACGGGTACGGACCACAAGTATGAGGTTAATGGTCCCGCTGTACATCTGACCGTCATGGATGTAGCCGACGCCATAAGAGTTTCTCTCACTACCGGAGAGACAAAGGCGAAGTCCGGTGACGATATTACCTGGAACGCATCCGCGTCTGGCGGGAGCGGCAGGTACGAGTACCAGTTTCTCCGCCGGGGCGGCGACACATGGGGCCTTTTTCTTGTTGCTCAGGACTGGAGCGCAAACCCCGCCTGGATATGGCAGGTCACGACGGATATGTACGGCAGCAACATGGTCATGGTTAAGGCCAGGAATGCAGACGGTACGGGCGAGGCGTGGAGGACTGCGTTGATGGATGCCGGAGACCCTGCCAGTGCCCTGGTTGTGACCGCGCTGGCTCCGAATGTAAAGGCCGCAAAAGCGGGCGACAAGGTGAATTGGACCGCGAAGGTCGCGGGCGGGAGCGGTAAAGTCGAGTTTCAGTTCCTGCGCAAAGGCCCCGACACCGGCGGAATTTTCTCTACCGTGCGGGACTGGAGCCCGGCAAGCGGCTGGACGATGTCGGCGTCGAAGGGCATGGCAGGCAGCAATATGGTAATGGTCAAGGCCAGGAACTCGAATGGGAGCGGAGACGCATCGCTGGAGGCCCCTGCGTTCACGGTTGAGGGGGGCTCCCGGTTCGCCTGCGATGACCCGCAGTCGCTTTGCGACAGGGACGGGCTGGACAACTGATGGAGGGTGCAAATGACCGAAGGCCGCTTGCGGGTATCTACTATAAAATCTCTTGGCGTCTTGCTTTTGGCTGCGGTTGCGGCCATATTCATTTATGCGGGTATGCCCGAGCTTGCCGAGGCTGCAAAGACGGTGTTCCAGCCGGGCGCTACGGTGCCGTCGTCGTTTCTGAACACTGTATATTACACGGGCGGCGGACACAGGCATGACGGCGAAGACGCGGACGGCCATGCAGGCAGGATAGACCCCTCGACCGAGATAAATTCAGGCAGGCCGTTTCAGGACCTGATCTCCCGGTGGCCAAGGATAGATGTCCGAGCCTTTGGCGCGACGGGCAACGGCAAGACCGACGACACGGCGGCAATCAATGCCGCGATAGCGTTTGCGGCGGCGCAGAAAAACCCCACGCTCTATTTCCCGGCCGCGGCCGGGAACGGGTATGCCGCAACAGGCACGGTCACGATACCGAGCGGCATCAATGTTGATATGGAGGCTCCGGTCATCTATACCGGGGACTCTGACATACCGGCGCTCGTTGTCGGCAGCGGCAAGGCCAATATGAATGTCGTCCTGAAGCTCCAGGCGGTAAGGGCGTCCCAGTCTTCATGGCGCTCCGAGAACAGCGTCGGCATCAAGGTCGTTAACGCCAATTCCTGCGACATCACAATCGTAAAGACGGTCAGGTTCACGGTAGGGGCCCAGTTCTATGGCGACGGCGGCGGGTTCTCGTATAACGAAGTGAAACTTCTGTATATTAACAGCAACAAGATAGGCGTGGACTTAAACTGCACGGGCGGCGGCTGGGCTAACGAGAATACATTTTACGGAGGCCGCTTCTGCATAGACTCGACGGTCAACACAGGCTCATCCCGTTACGGCGTCAGGATCACCTCCGCGGACAAATATTATAGCAACAACAACATCTTTATCAGGCCGTCGTTTGAGCTGGAGAAGAAGACCACCTCGGGCGAGGCC
>DASXVI010000120.1:0-9269 GCA_036504315.1 Nitrospirota bacterium | reverse complement strand
GGCGGCGGGATGGTTTACCTTCCTGGAAGCTGGAGCCATGCAAAGGGCGGCAAGGATGTTTAATCTTTATCAGTTCTTGTCGGACAGCAGGTACAGGAACAAGAAGCTCCATGAGTGGGACTTGAGTGCGGGAAGGACGCGACTTTTCTCAAAGCCGTTGTACCTTCAGATCGAGCCGACTAACTGCTGCAACCTCGAATGCGTTATGTGCGCGCGGCCATACTATGACGAAGATGCGAACAGGCCGGGGCATATGAGCATGGAGACGTTTGAAAAAATAACCCCCTTAATTAAGTCTGCGGAGGCGGTTCAGCTGTTTGGCTATGGCGAGCCTTTGGTCGGCAAGAACTTCTGGCGGATGCTCGACAGGTGCGCAGGTCTTGGGGTAAGGACGGAGATATTTACGAACGGCGCGCTGCTGACACCTGCTAGCTCCGAGAGGCTTGTCGCCTCCGGACTGGGCGCGCTTACCGTCTCTCTTGACGCCGCTACTGAAGGCGCGTTTCAGGCTATCAGGAAGACAAGCCTGAACAGTATACTTGAGAACCTGAAGGCGCTGAACGAGGCGAAGGTCAAACTTAAGAAGAACAACCCTGCCTTAAGGATTAGCTTTGTGCTTATGCGCGATAATATAGGCGAGCTGGAAGGATTGATAGATATCGCCGCCGGGCTCGGGGTGACCGACGTCAATGTATCGAATATGATGGTCTATTCAAAGGAGATGGACTGCCAGTCCGCTTTCCATTTTCAGGATGAGGCAACAAAGGTCCTGGACGATGCGGCCCGCAAGGCCAAAGCGCTCGGAATTAATCTGACCCCCCCGAGTTTTGGGCCGGGTGTTGCAGACTGCCTTATGCCTTTTAATATGCTCTTCATCAACTGGGACGGCAAGGTAAGGCCTTGCTGCAGCGCGGCATTCGTTTCGGAAAAATACAGTTTGCCCATAGGAGACGTGAACCGCCAGCCGCTCGATGAGGTCTGGAATTCGGAAAAGATGCAGAAAATACGCAGAGGGTTGCTTGGCAAAGGCGAGATGCCGCCGCAGTGCGCCGGATGCGGTTTCAGGGTCAAGGACATAAGGGCGTACAGACGCTACTTGGATTAAGGGGTGAGGCAATGCAGAAGGCGACTAATATACATTGGCATTCAGGTGAGATAACGAGGCAGGACAGGGAGCGCGTAAACGGCCACAAGGGCGTTACTCTGTGGCTCACCGGCCTTTCTGCGTCCGGCAAATCCACCGTAGCCAGAAAACTCGAAGAGAAGCTTTTCGAGATGGGCTGCCAGGTCGTGGTCCTCGACGGAGACAATGTCCGTCACGGACTGAACAAGAACCTCGGCTTCTCCCGCGAAGACCGCGAGGAGAACATACGCAGGGTGGCCGAACTGGCCAAGCTCCTTACCTCTAACGGGATAATAAACATCACCGCATTCATATCCCCGTACCGCGCCGACAGAGCCCGCGCGCGGGAGATACAGGCGGAAGGCGATTTCCTCGAAGTATTCGTGGACTGCCCTCTGGAGGCATGCGAGGCGCGCGACCCGAAAGGGCTTTATGCCAAGGCGCGAAGGGGAGAAATAAAGGTTTTTACCGGCATAGACGACCCGTACGAGGAACCGGAAAACCCTGAGTTGGTGCTCGACACTCGCGCAGACGATGTTGACGGCAGCGCAAACGCCCTCGTCGAGTTCCTCGCCGCAAAGGTGATAATAAAAAATGGCTGACGCCCGCCGCGATTTCATTACCATAGTCTCGGGCCTGCCGAGGACCGGGACCTCGATGATGATGCGGATGCTCGAGGCCGGGGGTATCGAGGCTGTCATGGACAATATCCGGCAGGCTGACATCGACAACCCGAACGGCTATTACGAGTTTGAGCGGGTAAAGCAGGTGAAGGATGACGCATCATGGCTCTCCGCGACAGTCGGCAAGGTGTTCAAGATGGTATCGATGCTCCTCTTCGACCTGCCTCGGGGATACTGTTATAAAATAGTGTTCATGGATCGCGATATGGACGAGATGATTGCGTCCCAGAACAAGATGCTTGCGAGGCTTGGGAAGCCCGTCGGTAACGACGATGCCGCCGTAAAAAATATGTACGCAGGTCACCTTGCCAAGGTAAAGTCATGGTTTGCCGGCAGGGCCGATATAGAGGTCCTGTTCGTCAGCTATAACGCGGCGGTTAGAGACCCCAGGGCCGTTGCCGAGAGCGTCGGCGCGTTTATCGGGGGCCTTGATATTGCCGCGATGGAGAAGGTGCTCGACCCGGCGCTTTACCGCAACCGTTCATAGGAGTTTTCCCCAAGCATGGACGCGTTTGAGACAAAAACACAGGAAGCCGGCAAACTCGTGCGCGATACGCTCGCCGGTGGTGCAGGCATTGCCGTCGCATTCGGCGGCGGCATCGATTCCATGGTCCTTTTGCACATGGTCAGGACCGCATCGGGCAAAATAGAATGCCCGGTCGTGGGTTTCGACCCGCCGGGCCATCTGTTCCCCATGCACAACTTCATAAGGAAAATCGAATCGCTGTGGGGCTTCCGGGTGGACAGGATCGACTGGACGGAAATTTCCGGACAGGGCGCATCGGGGTTCCCGTTGTTTAGCCTGCTTTCAAGGCCGTGCCGCGCCCGCGGGTTCACCAGGGTGCTGACGGGACTTCGCGCAGAGGAAGTTGGAACTGCTTTGGACGGCAGATATGATTTTGAAGGCATATCCTTTATAAATCCGCTTGCGAACTTTTCCGTATCCGACTCATTGGAATACTTAAAAAAATATAAAGTCCCTCTCTGTTCGCTTTACGATGTAAATTCAAAACTCGGTTGTTTTCCGCTCGGGGGCGACCCGTTCAGAGGCACCTGCGATGTACCTGTCCATCCTCTGGATGCGAAAGAGGAAGAGGAAGAAGTCGACGTCAAGGCAAGGCTGAAGGCGCTGGGGTACATGTAACGCCTATGAAGATAATTCTGGTAACCATAGACACGATGAGGCAGGACAGGGCGGGATGCTACGGGTACGCGCGCGGCGCCACGCCCAACCTCGACTCGCTTGCGGCGGGGTCCGTAAGGTTTGCAAACGCCCTGACGACCTGCCCGTTCACCGTGCCCGCGCATGCCTCGATGCTCACGGGAAAATATCCCGGAAACATCCCGATATTTTTCGGCCAGTCCGACAGCCGGATGGACAGGGATAGAGATGTAATGCTTCAGGAAGTGCTTGCCGAGAACGGCTACGAGACGGCTGCATTCGTCAGCAGCATGGTAATGAGAAAGTCGGTAGGCCTCTCCAGAGGCTTCGGCGTATACGACGACGACATGACCGGCAGCGAAGCGAACCGGGACGGCCAGCTCCTTCGGGACGGTGCAAGCACGAACCGCGCCGCTATAAAGTGGCTGTCCGGGAACTTCGATAAAGACTTCTTCCTCTGGGTGCATTATTTCGACGCGCATGGCCCGTATGTAAACCCTGAACCGTTTGCGTCGATGCACAAGCCCGAGGACTACGGCCCTTCGCCTGTCATACTCGATGCGGTAAAGGAGGGTCTGACCGGCGGCATCCCGTTTTACCAGCTCCTCGACCTGAAGAAAGACGGCGGACGCACAGTGGTGTCTTACGAGCGGGACGCCAGGCGTTACCTTGCCCAATACGATGCGGGCGTGCGGGTGGCAGACCACTATCTGGGCCAGCTTGTTGACGAGCTGAAGAGGCTTGGTATATATGACGAGTCGATGATAATAGCGACTTCCGACCACGGCGAGGCGATGGGAGAAGGCGGGATATATTTCTTTCACGGGCTTACCGTAACGCCGGACCAGTCGTTCGTGCCGCTCGTGGTTAAATATCCCGGAGGGCGGGATGCCGGTACTGTTGTCGGGGAGTGCGCAAGCGTAGCGGACATAACGCCCACAGTGCTTGGTGAGGCCGGGTTTGCCGAGTTCGGAGGGTGCGGGGTAAATACGGACGGAGTGCGGCTTGTACCGGCGTTGATGGCGGACAGGACGGTCCTGTGCGAGAACGAGTGGCAGCGTGCGCTTGTTTCGGACGGCCTGATGGCTATCGTGGGAAAGGAAGTCCCGAGGGACGGCATAGCGTATTACATGGACTCAAAAAGGCTCTGCGGCGGGACAACGCTCGTAGACATGAAGTCCGGCCAGGACGCGCCTTCCGAAACGCCTGCCGCCAAAGGCCTGATGCGGGTCGCGCGTGACTTGAAAATCAATGCCGACGCAAAAGAAGTAGCTATCCGTGCGGCTAAAATACGCAGCACGACTCTCGAATACCAGAAGAACAGGGTTGAGCAGGCTCTTACCAGGCACATTGAAGAGATTGAGGCACAGCGGGACCAGCTTGGGATCGAGCTTTATCGCGCGAACGGCAGGGCCAAATTTATGGAAGACAATTTCAACGAGATATCCAACTCAAGGATATGGCGGGTGACCGCACCGCTTCGCCGCGTTATCGAGATGCTTAAAGGCCTTAAGAAATAGTTTCAGTCCTTCTTCAGGAAGACCTTCAGCCGGCTCGGCCGCACATAGATAGTATCGCCTTCCTTAAATCCAAGCTCACGATACCGCGAAGATGCAAGCGCGACCTCGAACGGCTCCGAGCCGTCGAGCCTGTTCATATATGCCCGGACGAACGGCCCGGCAAGCTGAAGCCTTTCGACCTTCGCCGCGATGGAGCCGGAAGACGGCGCAAGCTCGACATCGAAGTCGTGCGGACGGACATACCCTTCCGCCCGGGCGTCGTCGGCTTCTCCGTGTTCCGGCGTTTCCATCTCTATCCCGCCGATGGTCGCCTTGCCCTTGTGTACCCTGCCGTGGAAGAGGTTTACGCTGCCCATGAAGTTATACACAAACGGGTTCGCCGGGTTGTCGTATACTTCCTGGGGCGGACCTACCTGCACAATTTTACCCTCGTTCATCAATACGACGATGTCCGCGACTTCGAGCGCCTCTTCCTGGTCGTGCGTGACGAACACGCTGGTGACATGCAGGTCGTCGTGCAGGCGGCGAAGCCACTTGCGAAGCTCCTGCCGTACCTTGGCATCGAGCGCGCCGAACGGCTCGTCCAAAAGCAGTATCTTAGGCTCGACCGCGAGAGCCCTCGCCAGGGCTACCCGTTGTCTCTGGCCGCCGGATAACTGTGAAGGGTACCGGTTCCACATTCCGTCTACCTGCACGAGTTTCAGCAGTTCGTGCACGCGTGCCGATATTTCGGACTTGGAGGGCCTGCTGGCCCGCGGCCTTACGCGCAGGCCGAAGGCGACGTTCTCGAATACCGTCAGGTGCCGAAACAGCGCGTAATGCTGGAAGACGAAACCCACCTGCCGTTCCCGTGCGCTGCGCTCGGTTGCGTCCGCACCCGCGAAAAGGACGCTGCCGCTGTCCGGGGTCTCAAGGCCCGCGATTAGCCTCAGAAGGGTGGTCTTTCCGCAGCCGGACGGCCCGAGGAGCGCGACGAGCTTGCCCTCCGGGACGGTGAGGCTCACGCCGTCGAGCGCGGTAAACTCTCCGAATTTTTTTGACAGGCTGTTTACTTCGATGCTCACCGGGGTGGTATCCCTTCTGTTTCGGTTTTTTTCTCCAACACCTTTTTAAATATCAGCGTGACTATCGCAAGCATAGCAAGGAGCGAGGCAACGGCGAACGCCGCCTGGAAATTATATTCGTTGTAGAGTATCTCGACATGCAGCGGGACGGTGTTTGTCTCGCCCCGGATATGGCCGGACACCACCGAAACCGCGCCGAACTCGCCCATTACGCGGGCGTTGCAAAGGATTATGCCGTAGAGCAGCCCCCATTTAATATTTGGCAGAGTAACGAGGATAAAGGTCTTAATCCCTCCCGCTCCGAGCGTGGCCGCCGCTTCCTCTTCATCCTTTCCGTAAGCCTGCATCATCGGTATCAGCTCGCGTGCGACATAGGGGAAGGTAACGAACAGTGTGGCGATAATTATGCCGGGCGTCGAAAATATTATCTTAAGCCCGTGGTCGGCGAACCATCCGCCGGCGGTGCTGCGGGCCCCCAGAAGCAGCACGAATATCATGCCCGCTATCACCGGCGACACGGCGAAAGGCAGGTCGATAAGCGTAATCAAAATGCTCTTGCCGGGGAAGTCGAACTTCGATATCGTCCATGCCGCGCATATTCCGAAGATTACATTCACCGGCACGCATACGGCGGCGGTGATGAGCGTCAGCCTGATGGCCGCGCGCGCGTCCGGGTCTTTAATCGCGGCAAGGTACAGCTCGGCCCCCTTGTCGAAGGCCTGCGAGAATACCGCCGCAAGCGGGACGAAAAGGAAGAGGCAGAGGAACAAAAACGCGAATGTTATAAGCCCGGCGCGCACCCACGCCGGGTCGGACACCTTCCCCTTCCTTGTCCTGACGAGCTTCTCCATATCAGGCCGCCGTCCTGTCCCTGCCCATGTACCATTGCAGTACATTTATCGAGAGCAGCATAACGAAGGATATTAACAGCATTACGACCGCCACGGCGCAGGCGCCTGCATAGTCGAACTGCTCAAGTTTGGTCATTATCAGGAGCGGCGCTATCTCGGTCTTCATCGGCATATTTCCCGAGATGAACACGACAGAGCCATACTCGCCGAGTGCGCGCGCAAACGCGAGCGCGAAGCCGGTGAGGGCCGCCGGAAATATTGCCGGAAAAATGACGAGCAGAAAGGTCGTAAGCCTCCCCGCTCCCAGGCACGCAGCGGCCTCCTCCTGCTCCGATTCGAGGTCCATCAGCACCGGCTGGACGGTGCGCACGACGAACGGCAGGCCGATGAAGGTAAGGGCGATAACTATCCCAAGCGGCGAGAACGCAGCCTTTATTCCGAATGCGGCAAGCCATTTGCCGATCCAGCCGTTGTCGGAATAGACCGCGGTGAGCGCGATGCCTCCGACGGCGGTAGGCAGGGCAAACGGGAGGTCGACCGCGGCATCAAGAAACTGCCTGCCGGGAAACCTGTACCGTACCAGGACCCATGCTACAGCGAGGCCGCAGACCGCGTTTGTCGAGGCCGCCGCAAGCGAGGCCAGAAGGCTCAGGCGGAACGATGCGACTACCCTCGGGGATGAGATTGCGTCGATAAATCCGGGCAGCCCGGCGCCCGCGCTTTTGAAAAAGAGCATCGACAGCGGTATAATGACGATCAGACCCAGATATGTCAGGGTTATTCCCATCGAGAGGCCGAAGCCGGGCAGCACCCGCTTATGTCCGCCTGAAAATAGTTTCATCTGCCTTGGCTATATATCTGGTCGAACGTGCCTCCGTCGGCGAAATGAGTCTTCTGGGCGTTCTTCCAACCGCCGAAAGTCTCATCGACCGTGAAGAGTTTCATCTTCTTGAACTTCCCGGCAAGCAGGTTGCTCTTCGGCCTGTAATAATGCTTGACCGCTATATCCTGCCCGGCCTTTGAGTACAGGTATTTGACGTATTCCTCGGCGGCTGCGCGGGTGCCGTGCTTGTCGGCGTTTTTGTCAACGACCGCCACCGGCGGCTCGGCGAGTATTGTCATCGACGGGATAATGATTTCGAACTTGTCCTTGCCGAGCTCGTTGATGGCCAGGTACGCCTCGTTCTCCCAGGCGATTAAGACATCACCGATGCCGCGCTGGACGAATGTCGTCGTCGAGCCTCGTGCGCCCGAATCGAGCACCGGGACATTCTTGTATATCCTGGTAACGAGGTCGCGGGCCTTCGCGTCGCTCCCCCCGTCCTGCTTAAGCGCGTAACCCCATGCGGCAAGGTAATTCCAACGCGCACCGCCGGATGTCTTCGGGTTGGGCGTGATGACCGACACGCCCGGTTTTGCCAGGTCCGGCCAGTCTTTTATATTTTTGGGGTTGCCCTTTCTTACGAGGAATACGATTGTAGAGGTATACGGCGAGCTGTTGTTTGGAAGGCGCGTCTGCCAGTTCGCCGGCAGCAGCCCGGCCCGACGGCTTATTTCGTCGATGTCATAGGCGAGCGCAAGTGTCACAATATCGGCATCGAGGCCGTCTATCACCGCGCGCGCCTGTTTTCCCGAGCCGCCATGCGACTGCTTTATTACAATGTCCTGGCCGGTCTTTTGCTTCCAATATTTTATGAAGGCCGTATTATACTCCTGGTAAAGCTCGCGGGTCGGGTCGTAAGAGACGTTCAGCATTGTGAGCGGGGCCGCGGATGCGGGCGATGCGGCAATGACCAGCATCAGCGCGAATATAGCGGGCTTCAGATATCTACACATTTGTTGCCCCCCTTTTAGGGTGTGAAATGCCAGAATTTCTCTTCCCGGTTTCTTTGACACGCTCAATCATGTCTGCAAGGGTTGTGGAAAGCAGGACGCCGGCGATCGCGTCCCGGACGTCTTTCATGACAAGCCGTATCCCGCAGGCGTTTTCGTCGTTGCATTCTGTGCATTTCATGTACGCCGTCTCGCTGACGCAGGGGACGGGCGCGAACGGGCCGTCCAGCAGCCTGACCACCTCGCCCACGATTATCTCTTTCGGCGGTTTCCCGAGTGAGTAGCCGCCGCCCTTGCCCTTCCTGCTGTGCAGGAAACCCTGGTTTTTGAGCGTGACGAGTATGCTTTCGAGGAACTTTTTGGGGATGCGCTCCTCTTCCGAAATCTCGGATATAAGCACGGGGCCGCGGTCGGATTCCCTTGCCAGATACATTAGCGCTTTAAGCGCATATTTGGTCTTTCTCGAAATCATTACTGAATACCCCACAAAGTCTACCAACTTTGTATACTATTTCGATGCCGGTTGTCAAGCCAAAATTAGGCCGGCCGCCCGGAAGGAAAAAAACCTTGCCAAAAACCGGGCCTTATGTAAAACTCAACCGTTGATTTATTTTCATTTTTTGAAGGAGGTAACGCAGGATGGCGCTTGTAAATCCGCACGGGAAAGAGAAAAGGCTTATCCCGCTCATTCTGGCAGGGGCAGAGCTTGAAGAAGCGAAGGCCGAGGCCGCAGGTCTCGCCGTCGTGAATATGACGAGCCGCGAGACCGGCGACCTTATAATGATGGGCATCGGGGCGTTCACGCCGCTGGCCGGTTTCATGGGCAAGGCGGACTGGCAGGGAGTCTGCGACGATATGCAGACCGCCGACGGGACATTCTGGCCGATACCCATCACGCTCTCGGCGGGCAGGGAAGTCGCCGATAACCTTGTCATCGGCCAGCGTGTTGCCCTCGTGGACGACGAGACGGGCGAGTTGATGGGCTCAATGTTAATCGAGGAGAAGTATTCGATAGACAAGCGGCACGAATGCC
>DASXVI010000119.1:0-3000 GCA_036504315.1 Nitrospirota bacterium | reverse complement strand
CGGCGAGGTCCTGAAAGAGGCCCAGGCGCTCGGATATGCCGAGGCCGACCCGACCTTCGACATCGAGGGCATAGACACCGCGCACAAGCTCGCGGTCCTCGCGAACCTCGCGTTCGGGACTCCGGTGGATTTCAAGAATATTTACACCGAGGGCATCTCAAAAATCTCTCCTGCCGACATCGAAACGGCGCGCGAGATGGGCTACAAGATAAAGCTCCTCGCCATAACCAAGGTGCTTGAGAAGGGCATCGAGGCGAGGGTACACCCGACGATGATACCGGAGGACTACCTCATCGCGAAGGTGGACGGCGTGTTCAACGCGATATATGTCGTGGGCGATGCGCTCGGACACGCGATGTTCTACGGGCGCGGCGCGGGCGATATGCCGACGGCCAGCGCGGTCGTATCGGACATCATGGAACTCGGCATAGGCATCGTCAACGGCGGCAAGTCCTGCTCGCTCCCGATGCTCGGGTTCGGCAAGGACAACAGGAAGCCGATGAAGGTCGTCCCGATTGGCGATGTGCACAGCAGGTACTACCTCCGCTTCACGGTGCTCGACAGGCCGGGCGTGCTGTCCAAAATTTCGGGCGTCCTCGGCAAGCACGACATCAGTATCGCGTCCGTCATCCAGAAGACCCGGAAGGCGGGGAGCGCGGTGCCGATTATGGTTATGACCTACGAGGCGGTGGAGAAGAAACTCCGCAAGGCCTTGGGTATTATAGACGCGATGGATGTTACCGCCGACAAGACGGTGGTTATAAGAGTCGAAGGCGAAGCGTAAGAACCTGAACCACAGAGGCACGGAGACACGGAGAAAGGCAGGAGTTAAAACCGATAACACCTTTTTCAGGTTTTTAAAAAACCTAAAGAAAGTTTGGCTTAGATTTCTCCGTGAGTTTCTCTCTGTGTCTCTGTGTCTCTGTGGTGAAAGTTTTACTTGAAAGGGGTTATTTCATGGCCTGGAAAGGTATAATAGAAGAGTACAGGGAATTCATGCCGGTGACGGACAAGACGCCGGTGGTCACGCTGCTTGAGGGCGGCACTCCGCTGGTGCGGACGAAGAACCTGGCAAACGCGATCAACCCGAAGCTCGATATCTGGCTGAAGTTCGACGGGGCGAACCCGACCGGTTCGTTCAAGGACCGGGGCATGACGATGGCCATCACCAAGGCCGTCGAGGAAGGCTCCAACGCGGTAATATGCGCGTCCACCGGGAACACCTCGGCCGCCGCCGCCGCATACGCCGCGCGCGCCGGAATAAAGGCGTTCGTGCTGATACCCGAGGGCAAGATTGCGCTCGGCAAGCTGGCCCAGGCGATGATGCACGGCGCGTTGGTGGTGCAGGTCGAGGGCAATTTCGACGAGGCGCTGAAGGTCGTCGTCGAGATTTCGAAGAAATACCCCATTACGCTCGTGAACTCAATCAACCCATACAGGATAGAGGGCCAGACTTCGGCTGCCTTCGAGATATGCGATGTGCTGGGGGCCGCGCCGGATTTCCACGCGCTGCCGGTCGGCAACGCGGGCAACATCAGCGCCTACTGGAAGGGCTACAAGAAGTATAAAGACGCGGGCAAGATTACCGCCCTGCCGGTGATGAACGGGTTCCAGGCCGCGGGCGCAGCCCCGATAGTGCTTGGGCATCCCATCGAGAAACCGGAGACGATAGCCACCGCGATACGCATCGGCAACCCCGCCTCGTGGGATACTGCAGTTGCCGCAAGGGAGGAGTCCGGCGGCGTCATCGACATGGTGACCGACGACGAGATACTCGAAGCCTACAAGCTGGTCGCCGCGACGGAAGGCATATTCTGCGAGCCTGCGTCGGCCGCGAGCATTGCCGGTGTAATTAAGCTGAACAAGACCGGGTATTACAGCTCCGGCGCGAGGATTGTATGCACGCTTACCGGACACGGACTGAAGGACCCGGACACCGCGATAAAGGTGTCGGCCAAGCCCGTGAGCGTAAAGGGTACGCTGGACGAAGTGGCAAAGCTTTTGGGCTACGCGTGATTTTCAGGGCGGCCGCAGTTGTAGCGCTGCTCCTGCTCTTTGCAGTACCCGCCCTCGGCCTTACCCAGGACGAGAGGCTGGTGGATGCGGCACGGAACGGCAAGACGGACATCCTTCGGGCGCAGTTGGGCCGGGGGGTAAACCCGAACGCGAAAGATAAAGAAGGCGTCCCGGCCCTTATGCGCGCGACGGTGAACGGCAGGCAGGAAGCCGTCAAGGCGCTGATTTCGGCAAAGGCCGATGTCAATGCGAAGTCCTCCGACGGCTCGACGGCCCTGATGGGCGCTGCGGTGAACGGCCAGCCCGAGATTGCGCGGATGCTGATTGCGGCAGGGGCGCAAGTAGACGCGCGCACGCCGGAAGGCGAGACGGCGCTTACCTACGCCGCCGCGACCGGCAAGACGCAGGTGATGAAACTGCTGGTTGCGGCAAGGGCCGATGTAAACGCCGCCAACGGCACCGGGCTTACGCCCCTGATTGCGGCAGTGCTCGGAAACAGCGCCGAGGCGGTCCGGCTGCTGCTGGATGCGGGCGCGGACAAAGGTAAAAAAGACAGGGCCGGAAAAACGGCGGCTGACTATGCCAGACAGGGAAAACGCGGCGCGATTGCCCAGATGCTCGGAGCTAAATAGATGAAGTACATCATACTACTCGGCGACGGTATGGCAGGCCGGCCTCTTGAGGAGCTTGGCGGCAAGACCACGCTTGCGTATGCAAAGACCCCGAATATGGACCGCATTGCGTCCGAGGGTGTGATTGGCCTTGCCAGGACCGTGCCGGAGGGAATGCCGCCGGGCTCGGATGTGGCAAACCTCTCGGTGCTGGGGTATAACCCGAGGGAAGTCTATACAGGCCGCGCGCCGCTCGAAGCCGCGTCGATGGGCGTTACTCTTGGGCCGGACGATGTTGCGTACCGCTGCAACCTTGTGACGCTCAGGTTTGTGGACAGGGTCGCCACAGGCGTGCGCCTCAGGCGTTCCTGCT
>DASXVI010000118.1:0-2160 GCA_036504315.1 Nitrospirota bacterium | reverse complement strand
CCAGCCTGGGCCTTTACCTTCCGTTCGATCTCGACCATCGTTTCCTGGTGGTCGCGAAGGTAGTTCTTGACATTCTCGCGGCCCTGCCCGATGCGGTCGCCGGAATAGGAATACCACGCGCCGGACTTCTCTATGATGTTGAGCAGCACGCCGGCATCGACGATTTCGCCGACCTTGGATATGCCCTCGTTGAACATGATGTCGAACTCCGCCTGCTTGAACGGCGGGGCGACCTTGTTCTTGACGACCTTGACGCGGACGCGGTTGCCGGTAACTTCCGTGCCGTCCTTTATGCCTTCGACCTTGCGTATGTCGAGCCTGACCGAGGCATAGAACTTGAGCGCGTTGCCGCCTGTCGTGGTCTCTGGGTTGCCGTACATGATGCCGATCTTCATCCTTATCTGGTTGATGAAGACGACGGTGGTCATGGACTTGGATATGGTGCCGGTCAGTTTCCTGAGCGCCTGAGACATCAGCCTCGCCTGGAGTCCGACATGGGAGTCTCCCATCTCGCCTTCGATCTCGGCCTTGGGCACTAGCGCGGCGACGGAGTCGATTACCACGATATCAATCGCTCCGCTGCGCACGAGGGTTTCGCAGACTTCAAGCGCCTGCTCGCCGGTGTCCGGCTGGGAGATCAGGAGGTCGTCGGTGCGGACTCCGAGCTTTCTGGCATAGGCGACATCGAGCGCGTGCTCGGCGTCGATGAAGGCCGCTATCCCGCCCAGCTTCTGGCACTGCGCGATGGCGTTGAGCGCAAGGGTGGTCTTGCCGGAGGATTCCGGCCCGTATATCTCGACGACGCGGCCCCTTGGGTATCCGCCGACGCCCAGCGCGATGTCCAGGCCGAGCGAGCCTGTCGGGATGATGGAGATGTCCGGGACGGCCTCGTCCGCGCCCAGGCGCATTATCGAGCCTTTGCCGAACTGCTTCTCTATCTGGGACACCGCAAGGTCAAGCGCCCTGAGCTTCTGGTCTTTTTCGTTTTTCTCGCTTTTGTCTATCTTCTCGGCCATTTCCTGAATCTCCTTCTGTCTTCGGGCCGGGAGCCCCGGCCTCTCGTGGTTGGGCCCGCCTTTAATGCGGCGGGTATTGAAATTATTTCAGTTCCGCACGGTGCATCTCCGTATATACCGCACCGGCCGGTTTCAGTTCACTCATCATTATGCTGACGGCTGTAATGTCCAGCTTGCCGAACTTCGTATCGGACAGCCCGTCGAGGTTTCGGAGCAGGGCGTCTTTGAACTTCGGCGATTTAATCCGGCCGAGTGTTACATGGGGCCGGAACGGCTTGTCCTCGCGTCCGAAACCAAGACCTTCGCAGGCCTCCTCGACCTTGCGCTGGAGCGCGGATAATTCATCGACCGCCCCGGTCAGGCCCATCCAGACGACCCTCGCCAGCCGCGGGTTGGGGAATACCCCGGTGCCGCGCACCTCGAGGGAAAACGGTGCGGTGCCTTTTACGGCCTCATCTACCGCCTTTGCAATTTCCGGTATCCGCTGTTCCTTAACCGGCCCAAGAAACCGGAGAGTCAGGTGTACGCCCCCGGGCTTCGTCCAGCCGACATCCGCGCCGGAGCGCTTCAGCAGGCCCTGTACATCCTCGATGACGCCCTTGACGGACTCCGGCATTTCTACCGCGATGAAGGTGCGGACTGTAATTTCTTTTTCAGGCATTGTTCGCGCCGATTAAGTAGCGCCTCAGCATATCCAGCGCCCGTTGGGATGCGGCCGCCCGGACTGTGTCCCTTGCGCCAGGAAAATTATAGCCCTTGACGGTAACGCCGTCAGGGGTGGCTATCGCAATATAGACGAGGCCCACGGGTTTTGCCGGGGTGCCGCCTGCGGGCCCGGCTATGCCGGTGATACTCAGCCCTATACTGGCCTTCGAACTCCCCCGGATGCCCTCGGCCATCGCCTGGGCCGTCTCTTTCGAGATCGCGCCGTGCTCCCTGAGAGTCCGCTCGTCCACGCCGAGCATCTCTTCCTTGGCGAGGTTCGAGTAGGTCACCGCGCCGCGTTCCATGTAGGACGAGCTTCCGGGCGTGTCCGTCAGCCTTTTTGCGAGAAGTCCCCCGGTGCAGGACTCGGCGGTCGCGACGGTCAGTCCTTTGTCCGTCAGGAGCTTTGCTACTATGTCCTCCATCCGGTCCGTCCCGG
>DASXVI010000117.1:0-4211 GCA_036504315.1 Nitrospirota bacterium | reverse complement strand
CTGCTCAACAGCCGCGCCTCTTCGACCGCCAGCCCAAGCTCATGGACAGCCTGGCGAAGCTGGTCTGCGGGCACATCATCCACGATGAAGAGGAAAGAGCCGGGGGGAAGCCGCTTCACAAGGAGCGTGTCCCGCGTGAGTATTATCCGGCCTTCATCAAGCGCGTTCCGCACAAGCTCGTCGTCGGCTATCTCCTGCCGGTATGTCGTATCATAGCCGAGGATGCGCAGCCAGCGTGCAAGCTTCCCGAGCATCGCATCGACCGCAAATTTTTTATCGCTTTCCATAGCCCGTCACAATTCTAGATGACGACCCGTTACGCCTCAGCCTTCCCAGACGACCTTGCCCATCTCGGAGGTGTCGTAGCCGCCCAGCCCCTCGACGGCCTTCTTGAATTCCGCGTCGTTCCGCACTATATCGAGCATCGCCTCTACCGCCGGATGCCCGATATGCTCGACCGGGATTATCAGGTCGTAGCGCTCGCTTGCGACCGGGACGAAGTCCGTACCAAGCGCGTTCGCGGCGGCGAGTATCGCCATGCCTGCGTCGGCCGCGTCGGACAGCACGGCCGATGCAACGCCCATGTGGGTGTATTCGTCGTGCTCGTACCCTTTGACCTGCGAAGGGTCGATACCCGCGCGGCGCAGACTGAGGTCCGTGAGAAGCCTCGTCCCTGAGCCCGGCTGGCGGTTCACAAAGACTACATCGTCGCGCGTAAGGTCCGCCAACCCGGCAATCCCCTTAGGGTTGCCCTTTTTCACAAGAAGACCCTGCTGGCGGTGTACCAAGTTTATAATATACGCCTTCCGGCCCGCAAGGTGCTTTTTAACTATCGGAATATTGTACTCGTCGGCCTCTTCGTCGAGCAGGTGGCTCCCGGCGATATGGGCCTCGCCCTTGCGTAGGGCAATGACGCCGCCAAGGCTGCCGACATGCGCCGAAGACAGGCCGTATTCGGGGTGGCGCTTCTTCAAAAAGTTCGCAAGCAGGTCGAGCGTGTTATCGTGGCTGCCGATGCAGACGACGCTCTTTTCAATCTCTTCCAGCGGACGAAAAAGCTCGGCTTCTACCTCTGAGCCCGCCGCAAAACCTTCAAGGCCGGACGGTATCCTGAGCACCCCGTCGGCGCGCACGATAGACATCAGGACGCCCGCCCCGCGCGAGATTGGAGTCGCGATAATACCTGCGCCCACCTTGCCGAGCTTGACATTTACAAACTCCTCGACACCTATCGGCGAGGATAACTGACGGGAGAGCTTTGCGGTTATGGTGCGTGGACGCTCCTGTTCGCGGCCCTGAAGCGCATACACGAGCGGGCCGCCAAAAAGCCTGAACGACACATGCGCGGACACCGGGTATCCGGGCACTCCAAGGACGGCCTTGCCGTCCACCAGGCCGAATATCGTAGGCTTGCCGGGGCGTATCGAGACGCCGTGCTGTATCACTTCGCCAAGCCCGGCTATGGCGTGTATAGTGTAGTCCTCCGTACCTGCCGAAGAACCCGCATTCACGACAACGAGGTCGGCCCACTTCGCTTCTTCCGCAATCGCCTGTTTGAGGAGGGCCAGGTCGTCCCTCACGATATCGTGCCGCCTGACCTCCGCGCCCCACTGCACCGCCATCCCCGCCAGCATCCGCGAGTTATATTCGACGATGTCGCCCCTCTTCATGTCGGTCCCCGGCGGGACAAGCTCGCTGCCGGTGGGTATGAAAGAAACGCGCGGCCTTCTTCTGACACTCAGCTCTGTAATGCCGCCCGCGAGGACCGCGGCGATATCCATCGGACGAAGTAGATGGTTCTCGGACACGATAAGCTCGGTCGCGACTATGTCCTCGCCCACCGGCCTGATATGCTGCCAGGGAGTGGCCGCATCTATTATCTCTACCGTGCCGTCTCCGGGCTCCTCTATATCCTCTATCATAATTACCGCGTCCATGCCCGCAGGCAACGGATGGCCGGTATTCACGAACACCGCCTGCTCGCCCACTTTTAAGCGCTTCGGGCTGCTCTCCGATGCTCCGAGCGTGTCGGCAAACCTCACTGCCACCCCGTCCATTGCGGAGGCATGGAAAAACGGGGACGATACTTTCGCCTCGACCGCCTCGGCTGTAACACGCCCAAGCGCGTCGTCGGTATTTATCACCTCGCCCTGAAGCGGCGCCCACAGGCCCGCGGACGCAAGCCTTTCGCGCCAGAGTTCAAGGGCCTCCGGGTACGGCTTCGGGCTTATATAAATTTGTCTCTTTGTCATATTTTTCAGTCGAACAGCTTTACATCGACAATTTCACCTTTTTCGAGGCCTATCCTCGATGCAGGAATAACGACCGTCCCGTGCGCCTTCACAAGGGTAGTGATGAGACCGGACTTGCCGAGTATCGGGATTGCCATAAGCTGGCCTCCGACCATCTCGAGCGCGACGCGGAGGTGGTCCTCCCTGCCCTGGGCGGAAGAGTAATTCCTGGCAACCTTCGCCCTGACTACGCGGACCGACGGAATCCCTTCTATGCCAAGCGGGTCGATTTCGCCGGACAGCTTCTTTATAAGCGGCCGGAGGAACACCTCAAAGCTCACCGACACCGCGACAGGATGTCCCGGAAGCCCGAAGACCGGCTTGCCCTGCGCTATGCCGATAATAACCGGCTTGCCCGGCCTTATGGAAACACCGTGCACCAACACGCCCGGCCCGCCAAGGTCGTCTATTACCTTCGCGGTATGGTCGCCCGTGCCGACCGAGCTTCCGCCGGTGAGCGCGACTATATCCGCGTCCGCAAGCGCGCGGCTCACAGCGGCCTTTATCGAACCGTAATCGTCGCGGTAAATCCCGAGCCTTACCGGATCTCCTCCGGCCTGGAGCACCAGTCCCGCGAGGTTGTATGAGTTTATATCACGGACCTGTCCCGGAGCAGGTATCCTGCTGGCCTCTATTATCTCGTTGCCCGTGTTGATGATGGCGACGCGCGGCCTTTTGTATACCTTGACCTCCGTAACGCCGATGCCCGCGAGCGCGCCCATGTCCTGCGGACGGACCCTGTGGCCCCGCGCAAGCAAAGTCTCTCCCGCCTTCACATCATCGCCCACCTGCACGGCGTTTTCGCCGGGGGCGACAGGCTTCAGTACCTCGATCTCGCCGTCACCCAGCGCCTGGGTCTGCTCAAGCATAACGACCGCGTCCGAGCCCGAAGGCATCATCCCGCCGGTGGATATCCTGACGGCCCTGCCCTTCTCCAAAGCCATCCTGGGCTCCTCCCCCATAGGGATTTCGCCCACCAGCTGCAGATAAGCCGGCATAGACTCCGTCGCGCCGAAGGTATCCTTCGCGAGGACCGCATAGCCGTCCATCGACGAGCGGGAGAACTCAGGCAGAGGAGACTCGGATACGACATCCTCCGCAACCACCCTCGAAAGCGTATTTACTATCGGAAGGGTCTCAAAGCCCGGCTCTGGGACCTTGAAGCTCTCGTAGAATATCTCTTCGGCGATGTTGACCGTCACGACTTCCGTGCGGCCCAGCATATCTTTGTAGCTCACTTTTCCACCGCCTTGGCTGGTTCTGGAATATCCGCCTGCTTCGGGCCTTTAATCACACCGAAGACATAAACCGGGCGGCCTGCGGGTTCGGCGTGGTAAAGCCGCTTTACCATCGCGCTCCTCAAGAAACCCTCTAACCTGTAAATATCCTCGTCACTAAATTTTACCACGCCGCTGCCGGCAAGCCTTACAAGCTCCAGAGGGTTATAGACGATATGTGTCACACCCCCGGCTATGAGTCTGCGGCTGATTTCCTCATCCGTGCCCTTGAAGACGCTGAACGGCGTCGTGGCGGACATATATGCGTACAGGTGCCTCCGGTCGATATAGAGGTGCTGGGCGTCACCGACGATAAGCACCTTCGCGCTCATCTCGGTCATGTGGTTGATATAGTCATAGGCCGGGAACGACAACAGCATCGTCTGTGAATTTTCTTCCATCTGCCGGGCAAGGAACTGCCCGTCGATTATTTCGGGGTTTCCCTCCGTGGCCTTGCCCGCCCACGAGTTTACACGGTAAGACGCAAGACACAGGTTAAACAGCATCAGCACTACCAGCAGCGAGCCAGCGGAGTATTTCATGAAGCGTCCCCAGCCCGACCACATCCTCCAGAACGAACAGGATGCAAGCAGCGCCATAACAAATACCGCCGGATACAGATACCTTGCCATGCCGAATGTAA
>DASXVI010000116.1:0-6829 GCA_036504315.1 Nitrospirota bacterium | reverse complement strand
AATCGTCGTGTAAATTTTGCTTTCTTCTATGGGGGTCATCTAAATTCCTCTGTTCATTATTTTTTCAAGCTTTACCGACAGTTTATATTCGTATAATTCTACATCGTGCAAATCTTCGGTTGCAATTTGAAGTTGCGATGTAATTTCTCTGGCAATTATAATTATTCTGACTTTAGGGGTACCGAATAATTGTTTAATCCTGTTTTTGTAGTACAGGCATTGCCCAATTACTCTCTCATATCCCCGACTTACTTTTAATTCTATAACAACTGGGACTTTGTTTTTATCGATGGCCAGGATGTCTATTTTTTTATTAGCATCATCTACCGAATACTCAACCCCTTCTTTGCCGTCCTTATCTATACATAGTTTTAAATTTTTTTCTATAATTGATAAATTGCTCGACAAGTAATCTCTTAGATCATTTTCATAAGCGAAACTTGTTTCCTCTATTCTTTCTTCTTCTATCTCTTCCTCTGTTTTATCACTACCCAAAAATTCTTCATGTATTCTTTTGTCGGATTTTATCTGCGAGCGGCCTTTTTCTGTCTTACCAAGCGGCCAATATTTGTCGATAAAATCTTCCAGTAAATTATTATTTTCTAAAATTGCTATAATCTTACCTCTCTTTAATGTAGAGGTATAGCTTTTATAGCTATCTTTTGATTGTTTAATTTCCTCTGCTTTTTCTTTAAACCCCTTGTTCGACAAAAATTCATAGGCATATCTTAAAGGAAATCTCTCAAATTCCTCGATTTGATTCAATTCGGCCATTGAGATTTCTCCTTGCTAAATTTTGTCAAACCGTTCTTGTTATCTTGAATTTAGTTTGTTTCCCCACTTTTAGACCCTATTAAACCCTTGGCGTCTTTATCATCCAATTCAAGAATGGGAGTTGCGTTCTCTAATCGCTTTTTAACATGCTTTATATGCTCGGCTGTTGGAATATTCTCAGGCAGCGTACCGCCAATACGCTTTATCGCTGCCCGAACCTCTTTTCCAACCTGTTCATGTGTTAAAATTGCCCTACCCTGATCCTTTACCCCATCTCGGGCCAACTTTTCCCTCGCTTGGGTCATGCGAAACTGGTTGGCGGCAAGTTCAGTCGCGTCCATGCGGTCCATAAGGTTTTCTTTATCGGGAACGCCCTTGAGCTTCTTAATAGAATCGCTTCCTATTCCATTATAAAGCCCTTTATATCCGGCATCATGGAACACGCCAAACATTCTATCATTTACCCCGGCTTCTCTGGCCGCCCCCGATAATGCCTTGAATTCTTCGGCTGCCTGCTTCCGTATTACGAGACGTTCAACATCGGCAGCCAAAGCGTCCGTTAATTCCTGCCTTCGAGCTTGAATAGCAAAATATTTTTGAGCGTAGGCTATTTCCGGCTTGCGCGGATCCCCATTCTGGGCAATCAGATAGCACGCAAAACGAGAAAGGTGGTAGTCCTCCACCATTTGAATAGCGCCCTTGCCACCCATTATCGGTTTGCCGGCGCCGGCAAAGTGATAAGACGGTTCATTGCACGATTGTTTACAGGACAGGATTGCCCTTCTTATAGCGTCATCAAACCTTCTCCACTGACCATAACCCAAAAGAGGCTGGAGGTCTCGCGCGCTCCAGTACTCGGCGCCATGCTCGTTGATTCTTTTCAAACCTTCAAATGATTTTCCGTCTTTGGTTATTAAGTCTTTCCCGACCATGTCCGCCTCCTCTCTCCCGATAACGCTTAGGGTTTAGTCTAAGTTAAAGTTCGCCCGCCCTTACCGCTTTTCTCACGAGGGCATTGAAGCTGCTTGATTCTGACTTTTCTTTATTGAAACTTTCGGGGTCCTCGGACCTCTTCTTTATGTACTGGTCCACGCGGAACAGCAGTTCGCTCGGCAGCCTGCGGTCTTCGTCTTCACTAATCGCGGCCGCCGGGTATCCGTAGACCGGAAAACCCTTGAGGCAGTCCTGCTGCTCTTTCTCCGTCAGTTTGCCGTCCGCAGACTTTGCGATTAGCCCGTAGTAGAAATTGTACTTTCGTATCTCGTCGGTCTTGAGCGCCATCCTTCTTGACAGCTCCGGGCGGTTCCACCAGAACTTCAAATCCTCTTTCGTGACGCCTTCGCTCTCGTAGATAGGCAGCCTCTTCCTGACGACCTCCGCGAGCTTGTTCACATCCGGATAGCCCGATTTCTCCTCGCCCAGTACAATGTCGCCGAAGTTGTTCGGCAGGTAATAGCTGCCGTCCTTCTTGCTCTCGGACATCGAGGTGTCGAGCATGTTCTTTGCCATCTTCATCGCGCGCGAGGGCTCAAGCCCCATCACCGCGATTTCAAGTATATATTTCTCCAGCAGGGCCTTCTCGTACCGGCTGTATTTCAGGAAATTTAAAAAACCCATTATTCCTTCATCTCACCGAACTGCCCGGCAGGCTGCTATTAAAGTTATCCTGAAGCTTCTTTTTCTCCGCCGCTTTTTTGTCGGCGAGTGCGTCGGCCCTTTTCCTCTTTTCTTCTTCCTTCAAGAACTGGGCGTCCTTCTTGCTCTTATCCGCCAGCTGCTTCTTGTATTCTTTCTCTTCCTTAGCATACTCCGCCGCCCTCGCCTTTTCCTGCTCGGGGGTCTTGGAGGCGGGGCTTGTCACCTCTTGCACCTGGTCGCGGTACTGCTCCGGTATCTGCGATGCCGAACTCACCCCGTGCCATTTACCGGCATCGTCCTTGTACATATAAACCTGGGCATTAACCTTAAAAGCAACTGCAAGCACTACCGAGGTCAGGAGTAGACAAATGCACGCTTTTCTCATAATGTACCTCTGTCTCAAATTTTAGTATAAATCCCAGTAACTGCCGGTATACGAACCTGTAAAGTCCATCTCGACCTCGTCTCCGCCGCTCATCGACTCCGCCGAGACCATTATCTTTATCGCCGCGATGTCGCCGGTAATATTGACCTCGGCAACACGGAAGTTTCTGAACTTCTTATCGCCGAGCTTCTGGAGGATGCGGCTGGTGATCCTCTCGTTTATCGTCGTTATGAGGTCCGCGCGCTTTTTCTCCTCGCGCTTGACCCGCTCTTCCTCGGCCTGCTTCGCCTTCTCTTCGGCTTCCTGCTCGGCCTTTATCGCGGCGTCTTTTTCTTCCTGCCTTCTCTTGTACTCCGCGTCTTCGTCTTCCTGCTGCCGTTTCTGCTTCGCCCTCAGCTCATCGGCCCGCGCCGCCTCGCGTTCCGCCTTCAGCTCCTCCGGGGTCTTCTTCGGCTCGTCCGCGCCATTATCGCTTTCGGGGCTGGTTGCGGTGCTGGCGTTGTCGAATACGGCAACCTGCTCAAGCTGGTCCCTATATTGTTCGGGGACCTCGTTCGCGCTGCCCACTCCGTGCCACTTCCCGGCGTCGTCCCTGTACATGAACACTTCGGCCGACGCTGCGAGCGCGCAGGCAAACAGGGACAGGACTGCAAGCGCGATAACCCCCGATTTCATCCTGCCCATCATGCCAACGCCCTCCGCCCGACAGTTAGATGTCGAGGTTTTTGACTTCCTGGGCGTGGCCCTGGATGAAGTTCCTGCGTACCTCGACATCCTCGCCCATCAGGGTCGAGAATATCTCGTCAGCGGTGTAGGCGTCCTCCACCTTCACCTGAAGGAAGGTGCGCTTCGCCGGGTCCATCGTCGTCTCCCAGAGCTGTTCAGGGTTCATCTCGCCCAGCCCTTTGTACCTCTGGATGCCGAGGCCCTTCTTGCCGGCCGCGAAAATATGCTCGACGAGGAGCTTCGAGTTGCCGAAGGTCTTCTCCTCGCCCTTTTCAAACACGACATACGGCGCCTTGCCAAGCCCCAGCGCAACCGGCGAGTTCGCCTTCAGCTCGCGGAACTCGACCGAGCCGACCAAGTCCTGGTCTATCGTGAACTTGTGCCTCTGGGAGAGCCGCGTTACATCGCCCTCGATATAGTAGCCGCCCTCGTCCTGGGCCTTTGCCTGGAGGCTGACGGTAATGTCCGGCCAGAATTTTTCTATATAAACCCTGGCCTGGTCAAGCGCGTCCTTCAGCGCACCCGCGTCCGCAAGCGTCTGGCGGCCGAACTCGGGGTTGCGGGACAGCGCCCGCAGGACCTCTGAGTCTATCCTCTTTTTCTTGTCGAAATAAGCGAGCAGCTTCTCGTAATGCGAGAGCTTCTTCACCGCCTTCACGAGCGGGCCGTCCGACAGGTCGGACCCGGTGCCGTCCGCATTTTTTATCTTCAGGACGAAGTCCTCGACCGCCTGCTCGATGAGGTATTCCTCGAGCAGCCCTTCGTTCTTTATGTACCGCTCGGCCTTGCCCTTCTTCACCTTGAAAAGCGGCGGCTGCGCTATGTAGAGGAAGCCCCTCTCGATGAGCGCGGGCATCTGGCGGAAGAAGAATGTCAGAAGCAGCGTCCTGATGTGCGCACCGTCTACATCGGCGTCCGTCATGATGACGATGCGGTGGTAACGCGCCTTGTCGGGGTTGAAGTCCTCCGGTCCTATGCCGGTGCCGAGCGCGGTGATTAATACCTTCACTTCTTCGGAGGTCAGCATCTTGTCGAAGCGCGCCTTCTCGACATTGAGTATCTTGCCCTTAAGCGGCAGGATCGCCTGGTCGGCGCGGTTGCGGCCCTGCTTCGCGGAGCCTCCGGCGGACTCTCCCTCGACGAGGAACAGTTCGGACTTCGCGGGGTCCTTCTCGGCGCAGTCGGCAAGCTTGCCCGGCAGTCCTCCGCCGTCGAGCGCGCCTTTCCTGCGCGTAAGCTCGCGGGCGCGCCTTGCGGCGTCGCGGGCGCGGGATGCGGTGATGCCCTTCTCGGTGATGCGCCTTGCGACCGGCGGGTTCTCCTCGAAGAAGGTCGTCAGCGCCTCGTACACGGCGGCGTCCACTATGCCCTTTATCTCGGAGTTGCCGAGCTTCGTCTTGGTCTGGCCTTCGAACTGCGGGTTCGGGAGCTTGACGGAAATGACCGCCGTCAGGCCCTCCCGGATGTCTTCGCCGGAGAGGCTCTCCTTGAGGTTCTTGCCGAGGCCCGACGATGTCGCGTAGTTGTTTACGACCTTCGTCAGCGCGGACTTGAACCCGATGAGGTGCGTGCCGCCCTCGTGCGTGTTTATGTTGTTTGCGAACGAGTAGAGGTTCTCGGTGTAGCCGTCGTTGTACTGCATCGAGACCTCGACGATGATCCCGTCTTTCTCGCGGGTAACGAATATCGGCTTCGGGTGCAGCGGAGTCTTGTTCTTGGACAGGTGCTCGACGAATGTGACGATGCCGCCCTCGTACTGGAAGACATGCTCCTTGCCGTCGGCGCGCTCGTCCGTTATCGTGATCTTTAAGCCCTTGTTCAGGAAGGCCAGCTCGCGGAGCCTCTGCGACAGCACTTCGTAGGAGAACTCGGTCTCCTCGAATATCTGCGCGTCCGGCTTGAATGTCACCTTCGTGCCGCGCTTCTTCGTCGAACCGAGTATCTTGAGCGGGGTCATGGGGAAGCCGCGCTCGTAGCGCTGCTCATGCACTTTTCCGTCGCGCCATATCTCGAGCTCCAGCCATTCGGAGAGCGCGTTCACGACCGAGATGCCGACCCCGTGCAGGCCGCCTGAAACCTTGTACGAGCTTCCCTCGAACTTGCCTCCGGCATGCAGCACCGTGAGGGCGACCTCGGCCGCCGACCGGCCCTCCGTCGGGTGCATCCCCGTCGGTATGCCGCGCCCGTCGTCCACGACCGTTACCGAGCCGTCGATGTGTATCATGACCTCGATGTTGTTGCAGTAGCCGCCGAGCGCCTCGTCAACCGAGTTGTCCACTACCTCGTAAACAAGGTGGTGAAGGCCTGAGGCGGAGGTGCTGCCGATATACATAGCGGGCCTCTTGCGGACGGCCTCAAGGCCTTCGAGGACCTTAATCTGTGCCGCGCCGTACGACTCCGATGTGGTGTCCTGCGCTACTTTCTTGTCTTCCATATCTCTCCTTATTTTTCATTCCCGGAGAAGCCGGGAGATTCATTATACCCGCTCGGCAGTTGCGCCGTTTTCCGTCGAGCCGACCTTAAACCTGTAGCCGTCGAGGCCGCTTATCAGGCCCGCATCCGTGGAGGTGAGTATTACCTGCCCCATCCCGGAAACATGTCTCATAAGCGCCTCCTTGCGCCGGTCGTCGAGTTCGGAGGCCGCGTCATCCAACAGCAGCACCGGGTACTCGCCCCGCCCGGCCCTGTAGCTTTCGGCGTCCGCCAGCACCAGCGCCAGAAGCGCCAGCCTGCCCTGCCCGCGCGAAGCCGTCGTGCGCATCTCGTGGCCGGAAAGCGTGATGGCCAGGTCGTCCATGTGCGGCCCGGCGAGGCAGTGGCCCCGCTTCATGCCCTCGGCCCGCTTCTTTTCGAACAGAGACCGGAAGCTCTCCGTCAGCTCCGCGACGCTGTCGCCCTTCGCCTGCGTCTTGTAAGAAAAGCCCAGGCCGCCGACGCCGAATATCTCGTTAAACATGGCGGCGGCCAAAGGGCCCAGCTCGTCCACTTTATTGCGCCTTCGCCGGCAGACCTCCGCTGCAAGGGGCGCAAGCACTTCCTCCCAGGTCTCGGCCACCTTGCGGTCGCCGGCCTTCAGCGAGGAGGAGAGCTGCTTGATTGCGTTCCCGCAGTCCCTGGCTATATCCAAATAGCCCGGCTGCAGGTAAAATATCGAGCGGTCCAAAAACCGCCTGCGGCTCGCCGGGTATTCGCGCACGAGAAACAAATCCTCGGGCGAAAAACTCGACACCCTGAGCGTCAGGAGGTATTCGGCCGGGCTCTCGGGCTTCTTGCCGTCGAGCGTTACGCGCCGACCGCCCTTCTCTA